>JBLIKS010000083.1:0-9450 GCA_047635555.1 Candidatus Azotimanducaceae bacterium | reverse complement strand
CCTCGTGCGGTGAGGACACAGGGAGCACCCGAACCTGCACAGGCGCCAGCCATGTCGGGAAGTTGCCGGCGTAGTGCTCAATGAGCACGCCGAAAAATCGTTCGATCGAACCCATCAGGGCGCGATGCAACATGATCGGCCGATGCCGGTTGTTGTCGGCGCCGACGTATTCGAGGTCGAACCGCTCGGGCAGGTTGAAATCGGCCTGGATAGTGGACAGCTGCCACGATCGGCCGATCGCATCACGCACATCGATGTCGATCTTGGGGCCGTAGAACGCCGCATCGCCCTCTTTGACCGCGTACTCGAGGCCGTGGGAGTCGAGCGCCTCACGTAGCGCCGTCGTTGCGGTCTCCCAGATCTCGTCGGTGCCGACCGACTTGTCAGGGTCACGCGTCGACAGGTTGAACGTGAAGTCCTCGAAACCAAACGCACGAAGGACAGACAGCACAAAGTCGAGGAGGCCAGCGACTTCGCCTGCGAGCTGTTCTTCGGTGCAGTAAATGTGGCTGTCGTCCTGGGTGAAGCCACGGATCCGCATGAGGCCGTGCAGCGTGCCGGCGCGTTCGTAGCGGTAAACGGTGCCCAGCTCGAAGAGGCGGAGCGGCAGCTCGCGGTAGCTGCGCTGACGGCTGTCGAAGATCAAACAGTGCATCGGGCAGTTCATCGGCTTCGGGTAATACGTGCCGTTGTCCATCTCCATCGGCGGGTACATGCCGTCGGCGTAGAAGTCGAGGTGGCCAGACGTCTCGAAGAGGTTCGCATTTGCGAGGTGCGGCGAGTAGACGAAGTCGTAACCGCCACTCTCGTGACGCTGACGGCTGTAATCCTCCATCAGCTTGCGGATGATGGCACCCTTGGGATGCCACACAGCGAGCCCGCCACCGAGCTTGCTCGGGAAGCTGAGCAGGTCTTGTTCGACAGCGATCTTGCGGTGGTCGCGCTTGAGTGCCTCTTCGAGCTGGTGGAGGTGCTCGGCCAGGGCCTGCTTCGACTCCCAGGCTGTGCCGTAGACGCGCTGGAGCTGCGGGCCCTTCTCGTTGCCACGCCAGTACGAGCCCGAGACCCGCTGCAGCTTGAAGAAGGGAAGCTTGCCGGTGCTGGGCACGTGCGGCCCGACACACATGTCGACGAACTCGTCGGTGTTGCGATATGCGCTGATCACGCCTTTGCCACTGACTTCGCCGGCGTCTTCTGAGTCGGCTGCGCCGCCGTCTTGCTGAATCGACTCGACGCGCTCGATGATCTCGACCTTGTATGGCTGGTCGGCAAACAGTTCCTTCGCCTCGGCCATCGTGTGCTCGGACCGCGTGAATGGCTGGTTCTGTTTGACGATCTCCTTCATCTGCTTCTCGATGATTGCGAGATCGTCGTCGTTGAACGTCTTGCCGCCGGGCAGATCGAAGTCGTAATAGAAACCGTTCTCGATAGCTGGACCAATCGTGAACTTCGCGCCCGGGTAAAGCTGGGTCACCGCCTGCGCAAGGACGTGCGCCGTCGAGTGGCGTAGGACGTGGCGGCCCTCGTCGGTGTTGTTCGTGATGATCGACACCACATCGCCCTCGGTCAGCGTGGTGGTGAGGTCGGTCTCGTGCCCGGCAATCGTTGCGGCCACAGCGGCCTTGCGGAGGCCTGAACCAATCGACGCAGCGAGGTCGAGGGCCGTTGAGCCTTCGGGCAGTTCGCGCGTCGTTCCGTCAGGAAGCGAGATCGTGATGTTCGACATGAACCGCCCAGGATAGAAGCGATGGCCCGTTGTCCGGCGAACGGTTTCGGATTGACCGCTGCTCAGGAACCGCTGCTCAGCTGTTTACGGCCAGCGCGATTCGTGCTTCGTCGACCTGCTGCTGCTGCTCGAACCGGTTGGCCGCGTCGGTGACATGGCCCACTCGGGCCGCAACAATCGGCTCCGACTCAGCGGTCTGGCCGTGGTACTGGTTGACGTAGATCTGACCGGACAGCTCGCGGACCTCGAACATGACCTCATCGATCATCGATCGCCATGCCATGTGCTCTGCGCCGCGATTCATGTACCGCTCAGGTTTGATCGGGCGACCGATCTTGATTTCGGCAGTCCTGCGCAGCTTGGGGACCTTGGCATCGGGTGGCTGGATTTCGTCGGTTCCAATGATGCCAACCGGATAGATCGGGCAACCGACCTTCATGGCCAAGCGCGCTGCACCGGTGCGGCCCTTGCCGAGGGTGCCGTCGCGGCTCCGGGTGCCTTCGGGATAGATCCCAAACAACTCGCCGCGGTTAAGTACTTCTTCAGCGGCGTCGAGCGCGGCGTTGCTCGCAGATCCGCCCGAACGGTCGATCGGGATCATGCCCATTGCCGGGAACAAAAATTTGGTCTTCCAAGAGTCCATGTACTCGGCCTTGCCCACAAACGAAATGTTGCGTGGCACGGTGAATGCCAAGAACGCCGAATCGAGGAACGAGACGTGGTTCGGGCACAGAATTGCGGGCCCATTCGCAGGGAGGCGTTCGTAGCCACTGAGCTTGATATCCCACAGTTTCGACACCACGGGAGCGCCGATTTTGCGCACCCGACGTTGCAGGGTGCCCGCTCCTGGCCCATCGCTCATGAGAGCGAATAATAGAGCACTGAGGCTACGCAGGGAAGACGACCGGATGAACTTGCCGTAAATCGAAGCTCACGCCAATCACTTGAAGTTGACGCCAAGCAGTTCTGCCGCTTCGCGAACGCCGAGGCCCGCAGCAGCAGCAGCATCGATTGCGGCAAGCGCACCCGGCGTGTCGAGGTCATCGTCGAGGCGCTCGCGCACCTGGTCGAGTAGCTCGAGGTTGGACGCGTCGTTTGCGAGCCACGAGTCGAGGCGCGCCTTATTGCGCGGCATCAGTTCGTCGTCCCATTCCCATTCGACCCGGTAATTGTGCTCGATGATCGCGAGGCGAATCGAGCGCGGGTCGTACTCCTCGCGCAAGGCATCGACGAACACGAGGTTGCCGAGGCTCTTCGACATTTTGTGGCCGTCCATCGAGATGAGTGCTGTATGCATCCAGTGCTTGACGAACTGCTCGCCGGTCGCCGCTTCGGACTGCGCCTTTTCGCACTCGTGGTGCGGGAAGATCAGGTCGGCGCCGCCCCCGTGGAGATCAATCGTCGTACCGAGCTCGCGTAGGGCGAGGGCGGAGCACTCGATGTGCCAGCCCGGACGGCCTGCGCCCCACATCGTGTCCCACGATGGCTCATCAGATGCCGAAGGGTGCCACAGAACAAAGTCGAGCGGAGACTTCTTGTTCGGGTCCTCGACCTTGCCGCCGCGCTCTTTGGCGTAGGCAATCATCTGCTCTTCGGAATAGCCGCTCATGGAACCGAACGAGTCGACCTTCGATACGTCGAAGTAGACCGAGCCGCCGGCCTCGTAGGCAAAGCCTCGATCGAGGACCATGCCAATGAAGCCGCGAATGTCAGGGATGGCCGACGAGGCACGCGGGCTCGACGCGACTGGCAGCGCATTGAGTGCTTCCATGTCGCGCTCGAAGCGAGCTTCTTCCGATGCTGCAAGGTCGAGGTAGTGCACGCCAAGTTCGCGAGCTTTGGCGAACAGCGGATCGTCGACGTCGGTGACATTGCGGACGCACCTGACGGTGTGGCCCATGTCGATCAGCCGGCGTTGCAGCATGTCGTATGCAATAAATGTGGCGGCGTGGCCGAGGTGCGTTGCGTCGTAGGGCGTGATGCCGCACGTGTACATCAGGACGTTCTCGCCGGGCTCGAAGGGGACGATTTCGCGGCGCGCTGTGTCGAAAAGTTGCATCGTCATCGCCCAACGCTCGCAGTGCCTTGTTTCATTCCCATCAATATCACGAAGTCAGGGTGCCACATCGTTGCCACACCCGGAGGTGTTGGGCGCGAGTCACAGCTCCCGCCACCGCCAACAACGGCCCACCTCGGTCCCCCTGCTGCGTGTGTGTGAGCGATACCGGCGACCGACGCTGTCATCGCTCACACAAAAACAGGGCGCTCCAGCGACTACGTTTCGGCGCATGGGTCTGCTCGACGGAAAAAACATCGTGATCACCGGAGTCCTCACCGATGCGTCGCTCGCATTCGGCGTGGCCAAGATTGCGCAGGAACAGGGTGCCAACATTGTCCTCACGGGCGCGGGGCGAGCGCTGCGCTTGACGCAACGCACCGCCCGCAAGCTCGGCACGAACCCGGACGGTTCCGAAATCGAAGTGTTCGAACTCGATGTCACCGTGCCCGAGCACGGTGACGCTGTACGTGAGGCGCTGGCAACAAAGTGGGGGCGCGTCGATGGTGTGCTGCACGCTGTTGGTTTTGCACCTGCGTCGTGCCTCGGTGACAACTTCATGGACGCCCCGTGGGACGACGTCGCCGTCGCCATGCACGTGTCGACCTACTCGCTCAAAGCGCTTGCTGACGCGTTCGTACCGCTGATGCAACCGGGCGGCTCAATTGTCGGCCTCGACTTCGACAACTCGGTCACCTGGCCCGCCTACAACTGGATGGGCGTTGCCAAGTCGGCGCTCCAAAGCCTGTCGCGCTACCTGGCCAAAGAGCTCGGGCCTCAGGGCATTCGTTGCAACCTCGTTGCCGCCGGCCCGATCCGCACGATGGCCGCGAAGTCGATCCCCGGCTTTGCCAAGTTCGAAGACGTCTGGGACGACCGCGCTCCCCTGGGCTGGGATGTCAACGACTCCGAGCCCGTCGCCCGCACTGTGTGCGCCATGCTCTCTGACTGGTTCCCGAAGACAACAGGCGAGATCGTCCACTGCGACGGCGGCTTCCACTCCACTGGCGTGTGAACGGTTTAGCCCCTGAGATCGGTCACCTGATCGGTCCATCGGGCGATTATCCAGCCAACGATGCTCATGGCCGTAACGCTAGCCAGGTGCTTCAGACACTGTGATCGCCGGTTCCTGCGGCGTTACCCTCCCGACGATGAACCGGCTTGCCGACGAGACGTCTCCCTACCTGCGCCAGCACCGCGACAATCCAGTCGACTGGTTCGCGTGGGGCGCCGAAGCCTTTGCCGAGGCAAAGGCCCGCAACGTCCCCGTGCTGCTGTCGGTCGGATACTCGTCGTGCCACTGGTGCCATGTGATGGCCCACGAATGCTTCGAAGACGCCGAAGTCGCAGCGCAGATGAACGAGATGTTCGTCAACGTCAAGGTCGACCGCGAAGAACGCCCGGACGTCGACCAGCTCTATATGGATGCCGTGCAGGCCATGACCGGGCGCGGCGGATGGCCAATGACCGTGTTCATGACGCCTGACGGCGAACCCTTTTATGGCGGCACGTACTTCCCGAAGGAACAGTTCCTCCAACTGCTGACCTCAATCACCGAGGTGTACACCGAGCGGCCCGACGACGTTCGCAAGAACATCGGCCAGTTGATGGCTGCGGTCAATCGCACCGCCGAGCTCTCAGCCGGTACTGAAATCCCGAGCGTCGAACAACTCAACAACGCAGTGCAAGGGCTCGGCAGGGCATTCGACCCCGAGTGGGGCGGATTCGGCCAAGCCCCGAAATTTCCGTCGACGTTCAACCTTGAACTCATGCTCCGCGCATACATGTCCAACGGTGCCGACGCAGCCAAAGACATCATCGTCACCACCCTTGACGCGATGTGCTCGGGCGGGATGTACGACCACATCGGTGGTGGTTTTGCCCGCTATTCGACCGACCGCGAATGGCTGACGCCGCACTTCGAAAAGATGCTGCCCGATCAGGCGCTGCTCGTGCGGACCTACCTCCACGCCTTCGTCGTGCTCGGCCAACCGCAGTGGCGTCAGGTTCTCATTGAGACCATCGGTTACGTGCTCACCACAATGCAGCATCGCGACGGTGGCTGGTACTCGGCCGAAGACGCCGACTCCCCCGATGCCGACGGCAAGGGCGTCGAAGGTCTGTTCCACACGTGGACGCCCGATGAGGCCCGTGCTGCGATGCACGACGTGAAGAAGGAGATCGTCGAGGCCACCATTGACTGGTACGACATCACCGACGAGGGCAACTACGAGATCGTCGATCACGGCGCCAAGGAAAACAACACTGGCAAGACTGGCAAGAAAAAGAAGGGCGACGCGCCCGTTCGCCGCTCGATTCCCAACCGGTTGCAGGCCCGCGGAGTGCTCCAGCGACCCCGCGAGCTCGACTACGGCACATTCCGTTTGGCCCAAGCCCGCAACGCGCGCACGCGACCCGGGCTCGACGACAAGATCATCACCGAATGGAACGCCATGTTCCTCGCGACCCTCGCCGAGGCCGCATCGGTCTTCAACAACCCAACCTGGCTCGAGGCTGCAAAGAAGAACGGCGAGTTCCTGCTCCTCGAACTCCGCCGACCCGACGGCCGCTGGAACCGAACCTGGCATGCCGACGGGGCACCGCAGGCTCGCCACGATGCACTGGCCGCCGACCACGCCCATCTCGTCGACGCGTTCACCCGACTCGCTGAAGCCACCGGCGAGGCACGCTGGATTGAAGCAGCCATCGAAACTGCCGACACGATGCTCGACTGGTTCTGGGACCCGGTCGAAGGTGGAGTGTTCACGACCGCCGAAGATGCAGAAGCACTGATCGCTCGCCAGAAGGATCTGACCGACACCGCCCTGCCGTCGGCGAACTCGACCGCAGCCTTGGCGCTGTACCGCCTCGCTGGCCTCACGGGAGAAATGCGCTACGCCAACCAGGCCGATCGCATCTTGCAGCTGCTCGGCACACAGGTCGATCAGGGCATCGGCATGTTCTCAAACGCACTCATCGCTGCTGACCTGCGCCGCCGGGGCACGACCGAGGTCGTCATTGTCGGCGACCGGCCCGACCTCCTCCGCATGGCCCAGTCGGTCTGGCGACCCGACACCGTACTGGCCTGGGGTGAGCCATACGACTCCCCACTGTGGGAGGGCCGCGAAGACGGCTACGTCTACGTCTGTCGAGATCACGCCTGCCAGGCACCCCAAGACACTGTCGAAGGCTTCAGCGAACTTCTCACCGGCAAACGAATTTCGCTGCCTGTCAAAGCCGATGCGCCCAACTCTGTCCCGCAAGACCCGTCTGCAGTAACAGCAACGCCGCCAGCAGCTCAGAACTGATATCGCACGCCGCCCCGATGGATGACCTGTCACACCGAGGTCTGACCTCGGTGTGACAGGTCAGTGCTGCGGCGTGCTCGTCCAGCCGCCCCGATGGATGATCTGATCAGGTGAACGGCGAGCGCGTGTGGAACTGCGGCCTGCGCCCGCTCCCTGCTGTGCCTCGTCGTTTCGATTGTCGACCGGGTAACCGAGCGCAATGGCGCCGAGTAACTCCAGGTGCTCAGGGATATCCAGTTCGGTTCGGATCGCTGCTTCGTTGTTGAACACCCCAAAGAACAACGCTCCGAGGCCGACGTCTTCTGCGCCAAGCAGCAACGTCATCACCGACATCGACGTATCGATCGTCCAGTATGGGACTGGCCAGGCCTCTTCATTTTCGCCGAGGCCGGTCCGCACCTTGTCTGGCTCGGCGTAACGGTCGACGTAGGCGCTCGCATCAGCCAGCGGCAGTGCGATCACCGGGGCATCAAGCAAGTGCTTCCAGCGGAAACTGGCGCGCTTCTCGGCGGGCAACGACAGATCCCAGAATCGAGCGGTGGCGGCACCTTCAAGCACGACCAGGTGCCATCCCTGCGTTTTGCCAGCACTCGGCGAGCGCGAAGCAAGGTCGACGAGATCATCGACAATTGTCGGGTCGACAGGATCGCGCCGGAACGCCCGCGTCATCCGCCGATTGCGAACGACTTCTGAAAACTCGGTCATCGACCGGAGCTCAAATGTTCCCTCAGCGCTTGCCGAGCTTGACGAGATCTTCGGCCATGGTCCAGCCGTACACGATCATTGCGCCGCCCTTGGCGACCGGGACGTCTTTGAACATTGCAACGACCTCGGGGTCGAGCGTTTCGGGCTTTGCCGACTCGAAGTCCATGTAGCCCTCTTGCGCGCCGGACTTGGCGATAAACGTTTTGGCGTCATACTTGGAGTCGATGCCGTAGCGCTTTGCAAGCCGACGGCCCCATGCCCGCTCTTCGCCGACGGCATCGTTGCCAGGCCGGGGTGTCAGATCATCGAGATCCTTGAGTGCAACGACCGAATCGGCGTTAACGAAGCGACAGCCGACGACCACGTCTTCATCGGGGAACGCCATCAGCGCACGATGGTACGCCTCGCTCATCAGGCCACGGAGCACCTGATCACGCTTGGAGGAACGCTTGACGCTCATCAAGCCGAACAGGACACAGGGCGTGCCACCGATGCGCTCCAGCGTGGCAAAGGTGAACCCATGCAGCGCATCGCCAAAGCGTGCAGTGGTGATGAGCACCCAGTCTTCTTTTGCCTTGGACAAGGCTTCGGCGCTGAACGCTTCCTCCATCGACGCCAATTCGTCGAGGTCGGTGTCGGTCAGTGCGGACGCGTCATTGGTCGAAACTTCAAGTGCCATCCCCACCATTCTGCCACCGGATTCACTCATCGAATCAATTACAAGTCAGTTCGTCAAGTTCAGTTCACCGGAGCGGACCGCTTGGACGGCCACCCTGAGCAGGGACAATAGTTCCCGTCGAGCGCCCTCAGACTCCCGTTCGACCCCTGCCTAGAGCAGAACAGCGTCGTGGCCAAATGCCATCCGCAGCTCACCAACGACCCGGTCGAGATCAACTCGGAACTCATCGGCAAGCTTCACGACCTTGCCCATTCCGATGTCGATCATGACGATGGACTCACCGGGATGTTCCTTGAGAAGCCGCTTCAAGCGCTGGATCTTGAGCTCGTCGAGAGCTGTTGCCGGGAGCCGCAGCCTGAGCGGCACGGCAGGTCCGTCGGCGAGGCCCTGGAGCACGTTGATCGTCTGACCAATCAGACCAAAGCGCGACTCGTCACGCTTGTCGAGGCGGCCCTTGACCGACACGATGAGGTCGTCTTCGAGCTTGTGCCCCTGCTCGGCCAACGTACGGGGAAAAATTGTCACTTCGATCGAGGCGTCGAGGTCCTCCAGCAGGAAGACAGCCATCTGGTCGCCCTTCTTCGTGAACTTGCGAGCAAGGTTCGTGATCACTCCACCCACCGTGACCGGCGCGCCGTCTTCCATGTTTGGCAGGTCGATGAGTGCGTGCTCGACCTTGCGTTTCAGTGCGCTCTCAACACCGAAGAGAGGGTGGTCGGACACGTACAGACCGAGCATCTCTTTCTCGAAACGAAGCTTTTCGGTCTTGTCGAACTCGAGTTCGGGGATCGGCGTCCGCTCACTGAAGCTGTCGCCAGTACCAGCAGCGCCACCCGCGTCGTCGCCCCATTCACCGAATAGCGACATGACACCCTTTTCGCGCTCACGTCGGCGCTTCACGGTGGTGTCAATGATGTGTTCGAAGACGCTGAGGAGACCGCGTCGGGGGTGGCCAAGTGAGTCAAACCCACCACCC
>JBLIKS010000082.1:0-9588 GCA_047635555.1 Candidatus Azotimanducaceae bacterium | reverse complement strand
GGAGCCAATGTCACCGCAGCAAACTATCTGCGACCCTCGCTCGGCCCCTCCGCGTCGCACTTTGGTCGTCGCACTTTGGTCGTCGCACTTTGGTCGTCGCACTTTGGTCGTCGCACTTTGGTCGTCGCACTTTGGTTGTCACACTTTGGTCAGACCAAAGTGTGACGCGGTTACAGCGCGCGGACGCGGTCGACAGCGTCAGGTTGGCTGGCGTCGATCACTGCCGTAATCGGGCCGTTGTCGCCCGAGACGGCGGCGAGCGGACCACCACGGATCGTGCCGACGGTGAGGACGATCACATCGGTGTCGGGCTCGACTTCACGACAGATCGCCGCTTTAGCAATAGCTTTCCACACGTTCTCAATACGGCTCAGGCCCGGCCGGGCCGGCGTGTTGACTCCGCCGAGTTCGAAGATTCGAACAACGCCCTCAGGGCTCGTCGCTCGGAAATTGACGGTGACACCAGGCGACACTCGTGCTGGCTCGTTCACATCGGTGTAGCCGGCTTCGTCGAGAAGCGTGCGGGCCATTTCCTTGAGGGTGCGACGGTCAGGGAGGTCGCGCTGGGCGAGCGACTTCACGCGCTCCTCGGCCTGCTTCACATAGCCCGGGTCCGTGTCGTAGCCGACGTAGTGACGCCCGGTATTCTTCGCCGCAACTGCAGTCGTGCCCGAACCCATGAACGGGTCCAGCACGATGTCGCCTTCGTAAGTGAAAAGATGCAGGCAGCGTTCGACCAATGCGACCGGGAACGGGGCGGGGTGCCCAACGCGGGTTGCGCTCTCGGCGGGAATCTCCCAGACGTCCAGCGTGGCTTCCATGAACTCGTCACCTGGCACAGTGGCGATGCCTTCGGTGCTCTGACCGTCGCGGTTGCCAAAGCCGACACGGTCAAAACGTCCCTTGCTGGCGATGATCACGCGCTCCGTCGTGTCTCTCAAGACCGGGTTCGCCGGCGACTGGTAGGAACCCCAGGCACAGGAGCCGCTGGCCCCGCGTTGCTTCTGCCAGACGACTTCGCCGCGAAGCAAAAGGCGGAGGTCGTCCTGCAGAATCGTGGTGACGTCGGCAGCGAGGCTGCGATATGGCTTGCGGCCGAGGTTGGCAACATTGACGGCCAGCCGACCGCCAGGCTCGAGCGTGCGTGCGCTCTCGCGCAGGACGTCGCGCAGCATCGTGAGGTACTCGATGTAGTCGGCCGGCACGTGGCCTTCGCCAAGCGCTGTCTCGTATTCCTTGCCCGCGAAGTAAGGCGGGGAGGTGACGACGAGTGCGACCGAGCCGTCGGGCACCTTTGACATGTCGCGGGCATCGCCGACATACATCACATCGATCTCACCAGTTTCGCCGAGTGTGTCATCGTCGCTGATCTGCGGCGGAGCGAAGCGGCTATAGAAATCGGAGGAGTCATGCGACTCGCGTTTGCTGACACCGAACGATGATGTGGAGGTTCCCATGGTGGTATTTCTGCTTTCGATCGCTGTCAGGTCACTTCGGATTCGGCGGCAGCGCCGAGCGCGGTTGGGTTGGTCTGTGTGCTGGCTCGCAGCATCCGTTCGACAGGAATCTGAGCCATATCGTCGTGGGTGAGGATCCAAAATTGGCGGGCATCGACCGCTTCGACGAGGCGGCCAGCGACGCCGGCTGCGGGAATGCCGTTGTCGACGCCGGCGGCAAGGACCCCGGCGATGAGCTGGGCGATGGGCGCGTTGACCGTGGTTGGCTCGCTGACCATCAGGTCGGTCTTGACAAAGCCGGGGCAGAGCACACTGACGCCGATCGGCGATCCGCCAGCCTGCTGCTCGAGGTACAGCGACTCGCTCAGGCCAACGACGGCGTGCTTGGTCGCGGCATACGGAGCGAGGCCCGGCACCGGCGTGAGCCCAGCCATCGACGCAGTGTTCACAATGTGTCCGCTGCCCTGCTGCTCCATGATTGGAAGGAAGGCGCGGATGCCGTGGATGACGCCGTACAAGTTGACGCCAATGACTCGGTCCCAGAGGTCGAGGGTGCCGCCCCAGGCGTCACCGACCCCTGCGATACCCGCGTTGTTGAAGAGGAGGTGAGCCGCTCCAAACCGAGTGAGCACTGCGTCGGCGAAGTCACCCATGGACTGCGCTGACGACGTGTCGCAGGCATGCCCCAGCACGTCGGCGCCGCCCTCGGTGAGGCGGGCTGTCACCGCACGCAGTTTGGCATCGTCGATGTCTGCGAGTGCCACCCGCATTCCGCGGGCAATCAGCTGCTCGGCAACAGCCAAACCAATTCCGCTCGCGCCGCCGGTCACCACAGCCACGTTGCCGCGCGCGATCACCGTCCCAACATCAGTCACGAGCCCAAATCTAGATTCCCACGCGCGCCGAGTGGTTGATACACGCGCGGTCAGCGCGAGAACGCCAGCAGTGATCGGCCCTGGCCCTGGCCCTGGCCCTGGCCCTGAGCAGTGATCAGCCCTGGTCAGCAGGAGTCATTCAGGGATCAGCAACGACTCAACTTTGGCGTCTGCGTGGGACACCGAGCCCGGACAGCGCTCCTTCGCGACATACATAGCTCGGTCGGCAACAGAGATCGTCTCGGCTAACGAACGCCGAGTTCCCGTCGATGAACGCCCGGACGCAATGCCGATCGTGGCACCGATCCGGATGCGATGCTCGCCACAGTCGAACGGCACAGCGATGCAATCAATGATGTGCTTGGCAAGCCCGAGTAAACCGGCGGCAGCATTCGGGTCGTCGGAGTTCAGATCGCAAACAACAACGAATTCATCACCGCCGCTTCGGTAGACATCGTCACCACGGCGGACAGCAGCAGAGATCCGACGACCCACATGGGCAATGACGTCGTCGCCGACCGAATGGCCGAACGTGTCGTTGACCGCCTTGAACTGATCAAGGTCGATGAACAGCGCACTCGAATGGCCAGTGTCGTGTTCGATTCGGTCGTTGAGCGATGCTCGATTTCCCACACCAGTCAGTGCGTCTCGATGGGCTGCAACTTCCAACTCAGCACGATGACGCGCCTGTTCAAGTACGAGGTGAATGAGACGCGTTGCTTCGCTGAGATGCACCTCATGATTCGGGCCTACACGCGACGGAGTCCGTCGCCACACGATGAACACGGCAGCGACTTTGCCCGATGGGTGCAGAACCGGACGCACCCACGCAGCCCGCATGCCGGCACTGGCCATGCCGCCACGGCTCCGATCATCAATGCCCGGTAGGGCACAATCGGCGATGTCTTGTATCTGTCCAGTAACGAAGGACTGATGCCACGGCGTTCCGGCTGCGTTGATCAGTTCGCTCTCGAGTGGCCACGGGCCAACAATGCGAAAGCGCTCGGCCTCGGTCGACGAGGCAGGCTCGACCACGAGAATCGTGCCGATGCCGTCGAGCGGTGCAGCGCGACCTGAGGTCGCAATGGCGGCCAGGTTGCGCTCGAGTGGTTCGTCGGCGGCCACCGCCGCAACCGCTGTTGCAAGCACGTCGCGTACGGACTCAGCGGTCAGCGTGACCACGTATCCCGCGACGCCGATCTCGGTCGGGCACTCGTATGCCCAGAACTGCGAGTGGTGGGACTCACCGGTTGGGTCGACGTACCGGATGCGAATCGGCCCCATGACCGACCCGTGATACTCGGAGCCTGCGTTGAGCAGGTCGACCGCTAATTCGGTGTCACGGGGATCGATTAATTCGAGAGCTGAGCGGCCAAGGAGCGCTTCGCAAGAGACGCCGACCATGTCGACAAGCCGTTGATTTGCGTACAGCACGTTGCCTGTTCTGTCGATCACGAAGACCGCGACCGGCATCACGTCGATGAGGAGGAACGAATGTTCTCGGATCTGTTCCAATGGCGTGCGGGTTTGCGTATGCATGCTCGAACCGTCTTCATCCGGCTGAGCAGCCATCGCATCCCCACGATTCGTCATAAACCGTGTATCGGTTTGCCGTAACGGGTGCTTGAGGAATTCCAAACATTAATTGGTGAACCCCGCTCGCTCGCTGTGTTGTCGTTCAGCAAACAGGTGAGCTTCGCCTGCAGCACTGTCGGAATACCGGTCTCATCTGCCAGGATCGCGGCGTGATCGACATCGATGCAGCCCTGAGCTCTCTCTCACTCAGCGACAAATGCCGCTTGGTCGCCGGTCGGACCACCTGGGAAACACGCGCCTTCCCCGAAGCCGGCATCCCTGCGATCAAGATGTCCGACGGTCCGACCGGCATCCGCGGTGAAGGCCACGGAGGTGGCGGGACGCCCGGCGTGGCAGTGCCCGCCGGCATCACACTCGGCGCGACATGGGACCCCGCTCTGCTCGGCGAGATCGGCTCGCTGCTCGGTCTGGAAGCACGCCGCAAGAGCGCACATGTTCTGCTCGGCCCGAACGTCAACCTGCATCGCACGCCCGTCGGCGGGCGAACTTTCGAGTGCTATAGCGAAGACCCCGAGCTGACCGCGGTGCTCGCCACCGAGTACGTACGCGGCGTGCAGTCACATGACGTCGCGGTCACGGTGAAGCATTTCGTGTGCAACGACACCGAGATCGAACGGATGACCGTCAACGTCCAGATCGACGATCGCACGCTGCGCGAGTTATACCTGCGGCCGTTTGAGGCCACTGTTCGCGACGCTGGAGCGTGGGGCATCATGAGTGCCTACAACAAATTGAACGGCGAGTTCTGCGCACACCACCGTGGGCTGCTGACCGACATCTTGCGAACCGAGTGGGGTTTCGACGGCTTCGTCGTTTCCGACTGGTTCGGCGTGCACGAAGCAACGCCCGCTGCGAACGCCGGGTTGAACATCGAGATGCCTGCGCCCGTTCGCGTTTACGGCGACAAGCTGGTTGCTTCCGTTGAGCGCGGCGAGGTCACTGAGGCGCAGGTCGATTCGTTGGTGCGCGACATCCTCGTGCTCGCTCAACGGGTACGCGCCGATGAGCGCAGCGCTCACGATCCCGAAGAGTCGGTCGACGATCCAGCCGAACGGGCGCTCACGCGTCGAGCCGCAGTCAGCGGCACCATCCTGTTGCGGAACGAGTCGATCGATGGCACTCCGGTCTTGCCCTTCGACGCCGCAACACTCACGTCGGTTGCAGTAATCGGCCCCAACGCAACGATCGATCGATCGATGGGTGGCGGATCCGCAAGCCTCGTTCCGTTCGGCCATCGCACCCTGCTCGACGCCATCACCGACCGTGTCGGGCCGGGCACATCAACCGACGCAGCGGTCACCTTCGAAGCAGGCGTCCGCATCGACCGGCTCACACCGGTCGCACTGCGGCGCCAGCTCCTACAACCCAACGGCGAGTCCGGACTCCACATCGAATACATCAACGGACGCGACTGGACCGGCGACGCAGTGGTCGAGCAGACCGCTCCCTCGTCGATGGTCCGCTTCTTCGGCTCGACTCCGGAGGGCGTTGACCCGCGGGGCTTCGCCACACGAATCACTGGGTCGTTCGTGCCCGACAGCGACGGCCCCCATGTCATCGGTGTCGTGTCCACCGGACCATTCATCATCGACATCAACGGCGCCACGATCATCGACGACGCCCAGATGGAACTGCCTCGAAGCGAGGAATTCTTCGGGTACGGAAGCGTCGAAGCCACTGCAACCGTCGAGTGCACTGCCGGTGTGCCGATCGAATTGAACCTGCGTTGGGCCACCTCAGAAATGAACGGGTTCGCAGCGCTTCGTGTCGGGTTCCGCTCCCCCGAGCCTGTCGACCTGATGGACCGAGCAGTCGCTGCGGCTGCCGCGGCCGACGTCGCTGTTGTCATGGTCGGAACGAACGACGAATGGGAGACCGAAGGCTTCGACCGGACCACTATGGATCTCCCCGGGCGCCAGAACGAGTTGGTACGCCGAGTCGTTGCGGCCAACCCGCGCACCGCCGTGATCGTCAACGCCGGCTCGCCGGTGACAATGGACTGGGCCGACGCGGCCGACGCCAATTCGGCACGAGCCGTCCTCACCTCGTTCTTCGCTGGCCAAGAGCAGGCCGAGAGCTTGGTCGACGTGCTCCTCGGTGTTGCCGACCCCGGCGGGCGCCTCCCGACGACGATTCCAGTACGGCTGGCCGACCATCCGGCCTACCTCCACCATCGCCCCGACCACGACAGTGCTGGCAACGGCACCCAGGCGTACGGCGAAGGGCTCTTTATCGGGTACCGCGGCTACGACGCACGCGACATCGCTCCACGCTTCGCCTTCGGCCACGGCCTTAGTTATGGCTCGGCAAGTTGGGGCGACGCCGTCATCACGTCCGAGTCCGCTGACGGCATCACTGTTGAGGTCCCGGTCGCAGCAACCGGCAGCCGGGTCGCAACCGTTGTCGTGCAGGGCTACATCGCAGCAATCGATGCGCCTTGCATTCGACCGCCCAAAGAGCTGAAGACCTGGGACAAGTTCGTCGTCGAGCCAGGCGCATCACACGCGGCTCAGCTGGAGTTCCCACGTTCGGCATTCCGGCGCTGGGATACAGCAACAAGCGGATGGATCGTCGACGCCGGCGACTACGAACTCGTGATTGCGGCATCGGCGACCGACATTCGCCAGCGTTTGCGGGTGACCCTCACCTGAAGTCGCTGCCGAGAGGCCAGTGAACGGGTTTGCAACGGGACTGAAAGCGCTTACATTGCGCTGTGTATGAGCGAGCCTTCCGCTACCAGCAACGACCACCGCACACGTCCCTCCGCCCGTCCGTGGTGGAAGGACGCGTTGGTCTATCAGGTCTACGTTCGCTCGTTCGCGGACTCCAACGGTGACGGCGTCGGTGACCTCGCAGGCATTCGCTCACGGCTCGACCACATCGCATCGCTCGGCGTCGAAGCCATCTGGCTCAATCCGTGCTACCCGTCGCCGCAGCACGATCACGGTTACGACGTCGCCAACTACTTCGACATCCACGACGAGTACGGCACCCTCGACGACTTCGACGCGCTGCTCGCTGACGCACGAGACCTCGGCATCAAGATCCTCATGGACCTCGTGCCGAGCCACTGCAGCATCGAGCACCGCTGGTTCATTGCTGCGCTCGCATCCGATCCAAACAGCCCCGAGCGGGCCCGCTTCTACTTCCGAGATGGCAAGGGCGACGCCGGCAACGAACCCCCAAACAACTGGCAGTCAGCATTCGGCGGGCCGGCCTGGACACGCCTCGATACCGACCCGACTGCCAACAACGGCAAGGGCGGCCAGTGGTACCTCCACACGTTTGCCCGTGAGCAGCCCGACCTTGATCACACGCACGCCGACGTCCACCGGCTCTTCGATGAGATCTTCAAGTTCTGGTTCGACCGCGGAGTCGAGGGCTTCCGCGTCGACGCAGTTGCTGGCACCGGCAAGCATCCGGACCTCCCCGATCAGCCACCGGTTGGCCCCGAAGTCGGCGTGCTCGATATCACCTGGATGAACGAGTACACCGTGTTCCGTCCCGAGGGCCACGACGTGTGGCGCAGGTTCCGGACAACGATCGACAACTACGAGTCGAGCCATCCAGACCGAGAACTGATGATGGTTGCCGAGGCCTACGCCGTTCGCCGACCCGAGTTGGTGAAGACATTCACCGAGCCCGATCAGTTCCACCAAATGTTCTCGTTCGACCTGATGCTGGCTCCCTGGGAGAAGCACTCGATCGAACAGGCAATGCTCGACCCGATCGCGATCCTTGCCGATACCGGAGTGCCTCCGGCATGGACACTCAACAACCACGACATTCAACGCATCGTCACCCGCCTCGGCCGAGCCGATGCACACCTGCCCGAAATGTGGACGAACAACAACCTGGCCTTGTCACGCGCCGAAGTCGACCTCGCGCTCGGCGAACGACGCGCACGGGCAATGACCGCGCTAATTTTCGCTCTCCCCGGCAGCCTGTACCTCTACCAAGGCGAAGAACTCGGCCTGCCCGAGGTCTTCGATATTCCGGCCGACCGGCGTGAAGATCCTGTCTTCGAGCGGACCGGCGGCGCCGAGATCGGCCGCGACGGCTGTCGCGTCCCAATGCCGTGGACCAATGACGCATCGTCGTCGTACGGGTTCTCCACACCGCGCGCCGACGGCACCGTCGGCGAGCCGTGGCTCCCGCAGCCAGCCGGATGGGGCGAGCGGTCGGTGTCCGAGATCGACGACATCGAGAACTCAACCCTGCACATGTACCGGTCACTCGGCGAGGTCCGTGACGAGTTCGCCGTGTCCCAGCCGCTTCAGGCGCAGACGATCGACATTGGTCCTGAAGTCGTCGCAGTTCGCCGCGGCGACCTCGTCGTCGTCGTGAACCCGACCGACCAGCCCGTGCAGCTCGACCTCGACCATCCCGAACTGGCAATTACCCAACCGGTGTTCGCCAGCGAGCCCGCCGAAATGCACACCACCGGCGTCATCCCGGCAAACAGCACCATCTGGTTCTCGAGCTGAACCTGGCGTTCGGCACCCCTGCGGCGCCGAACAACTCCCTGCTCGCCTCCGACGTGTGGCCGGAGAAGAAATCTCAGAAATTGATGCGCCGCACAGCGCCAGCAGCGCTGCCTCATTGCGCTGCTGGAGACACTGTTTTCGGTTGCGCCGACGGGCCCCAATCGCTCAGCCTGAGGCGCGCTGGCGAACGCCCAGAACGACCTGTTGAGACCGTCGCATCAGTCTTGTCGAGGACGACATCGCCCCTGCTAGATGGCTATATTCGTGAGGGTTGGTGCGGTACAATCGGACACATGTTCGCAGCACGGATCGAGGAGTTGGCAGACGCCAACATCGACCTGCTCGACACTGCACTGGCAGCTGCGAAACGCAAGCGTGATGAGGCCGATGTCGACATCGCAGCCATCTGCGCCGTGGTCGACGCCCGACAGTTATTCCAAGAACATGCCCAGTCGACAATCAAGGCATACCTGAAGCAACAACTGAACTGTTCCGGGCCCGACGCACTCCGCATCAAACGACGCGCCCGACTGTTCAACCAGCACCCCGACATCGCTGACGTATTCAACAACAGTCGCATCGCAGCCGGCCAAGTCGACGCAATGGCAACAGCCCAGCAACACCCGCGTGCCGGGGACCAGTTCGCTGGCTTCGCTGGCCTGTTCATCGCCCAAGCTGAACGGCTCGAGCACGACGAATTCGCTGCCGCGATCAAACACTTCATCACCCAAGCCGACCAAGACGGCGCATTCAACAACCAAAAGTTTCACGAAGACCAACGCACCGCATCAGTGCGTGTCGACGACGGTGCCATTTCGATGCACGCCTCCGGTGGCGACCCACTCAGTGCCACCGAGATGAAACGGATCTTTGATCTCGCTGTCGAAGCCGAAGCCCACAAAGACTTCGAAACACGACGCAACCTGCACGGCAACGACGCACTCGCTCACCCCATGCCCCGCTCTGGCGACCAACGCCGGTTCGACGCACTCCACGCAATCTTCATGGCCTCCGTCACCGCAGCCGCCGGCGGGAAACGCCCCGAACCACTCGTCAACATCATCCTCGACGCAACAACCGGCCTCGAAGTCCTCGCCCGCCACGGCTTCCTCGACCGCAACGACGACCACGACGACGACCACGACGACGACCACGACTTGGCAGCCGTCGACC
>JBLIKS010000081.1:0-9623 GCA_047635555.1 Candidatus Azotimanducaceae bacterium | reverse complement strand
CGCGTTGAGATGGTCTCCATTTCGGGGGATGGGATTGGGGATTGGGGATGGGGGATGGGGGATGGGGGATGGGGGTGTGATTCAGTCGTCCCAGCCGACGAAGCTGACGACGTCGTTGTTCTCGGCGCGACGCGAGACCACGTCATTGGCGACGAAGTCGGGGTTGGGCCAGCCCATGGCGACGCAGGTCATGATCACTTCGTCTTCGGGGATGTTCGCGTGCTCGCGCACGACCGTCGACTGCATGATCCCCTGGCCATTGATCACACAGCCCAAGCCCTTCGACGTGGCAGCGAGCACCAACCCGTAGGTCGCGGCGCCACAGTCGAAGTGAGCAACGGTGTCATCAGCGAGCTCACGATCGATCGTGACGACGACCGATACCGGCGCGTCGAACTGACGGAAACCGCGCATGACCCAGTCTTGGCGCATCTCCTTGTCGTGCCGTTCAATCCCCATTGCCTCGAACAACTGCACGGCGATCTCGACCTGACGATCGCGGTGAATGCCCTGGTAGCCGTGATCAGCCATCTTGATCTCACGATCAACAGCCGCGCCGGCCAGCATCCGCTCGGTATTGCCCTCACGGATCAGTTCGAGTGGGGCACCGGTGATTGCATGAAAGTTCCACGGCTGTGTGTTCATCGACGAGGGTGCGCGCTTTGCGGTGACGATGATTTCGGCCATCAACTCCTTTGACACCGGATCGGGCTTGTAGCCACGGATGCTGCGCCGAGACGCAACCAGTTCTTCGTAGGAGAGCGATGCAGCCATATCGTGCCATTCTCCAGGATCGGTGGCCTGCGTAACGAACCGCACGCGGATCAGGGCAACTCGATGATCGCCTCGTGTTCGTACCGTGCAACCGGTGAGCCATCTGCGCTGATTGCCACATCGAGGATTGCGCGCTTGCCAGCACGCGAGTCGAATCGCTCGACCACGACGGCGGTGGCCTCGATCTGGGCGCCGACGGATGCGACGCCGAGATGTTGCAGGTTGCTCCGGACGTGGATCCAGGAACCGCGCACGACCTGTGTGTGGAAGAAGTCGTTCGCCACGCGCATCCAGGTCACCGGATGCACGAGCTGTTCGTCTGCGTAGATGGCGAGGTCGTCGCCGGCGCGCCAGGCGTAGTCGTTCCACGTCTGATCGGCCACGAACGAGATGGGATCGAGATGTTCACCGTTACCGGTGCATTTCGGTGGTCGGGTGCCCACCAACGACACAGCGCACTCGGAACGTGTTGCCCCGGCGACACGTGCTTCGACTGTGCCATCGACGGGAACGAAATCCACGACGTCGGCTTCGAGGACCGGTGTACGGAATCGCACATGGCCGCCGCCACTCGCGAGCCACTCGCGACCCCACGCCGCAGCAGGAACGTGAGTCATGTAGGCGTAGACAGTGACGCCCGCAACGAGTGCCGAGGTAAAGCCGGCGGCGCGTGCGCCGACGTCGGTGTGAATGGCGTTGTTGGCGTGATCGGGCAGGTTGACTGCAACTGTCGACCAGGTGTCGAGTTCGATTGTCATCGGTTCAGTCTCACCGATTCATCACAGGAGAACCGTGGTGGGCAATCAGTTGCCAGACGCCAGACGGTGAGCGGGCGAACATGTTCGTCGCAGCGATGGTGCCGGCGCCATCGGTGTCGACCAGATTTTCATCGAGGTGCACCCACGCCGCGTCGCCAATCACCACATGTGATTCGTTAGTGAGAATGAACTGGTTTCGGCCAGATCCTCGGAAGATCCCTTCCCAACTCAGCATCACGTTGTCCCACCCGCGCAGGATCGGCCAGCCCGGATGGATACATGCCACCCGTGATGAGTGCTCCCACACCTGCGTCATTGCATCAAGGTCGCGGGCCTCGTGGGCGTTGTAGAACGCCTGGTTCGCTGCGAGGACCGTCGTGCTGTCGTCCATGGTGGCAGTCTGGCAGCGCAGCGCTGGGAACGACGCGCAATTACGGGGTGGCAAGGGCCGGGCTCGGCGCTGGCGAGCGCCGGAACGGCAAGCTGTGGCGATCGGCGTAGAGCAACATCAACGCCGCGCTGGCAATGATGCCGGCTGCGACGATGCCCAGCGAGGCACTTGATCCGGTGGCCAAGAGCGCGCCGCCGATGAGGGGCCCGAAGACCCGCCCGAGCGCCATGATTGCTTGCGCGTCGCCTGCCCGCTCTTGGGGGTAGGCCGATCGGGAAGCAAGCAGGCCGAACGCCGCCGGCAAGCCCATGAAGAAAATGAACCCCCAGCCGACCAGGCCAATCGCGAAGGCGAGGTCATTGCGCACGCAGGCGATCAGCAGTGAACAGATTGCGGTGCCGAAGAACCAGAACCCGGCGGATCCTCGACGGCCCTGCCACCTGGCAGAAGGGATGCCGGCGAGAGCGTTGCCGCTGAACAACAAGGCGACCGATCCCGCCGACAACCCGTTCAGCCCGATTCCGATCGCCGCGGCGTAGACGAAAACGGTCGAACCGCCCATCGTGATCAGTCCGAGTGCCAGCAAGATCAGACGGGCGGCGCGAGTCGCGCCATGGCGTTCGCCCCGATCGACGGGCGCGACCGACCGCTCGATTCGTTGGGCGAAGAGCAATGGCAGCCCGGTGACCGCGGCGAGCATGACGAAGAGCCAGTTGACGCCTGCCGTGTGGATCAGCAGCGATACCGCCGGTGCCGAAACGACGCCGACGAGCGGGCCGATGACGGCGACGTCGCCGGTCCGCTCGTTGTCGCCGAAGGCGGCCTGCCAACCGAACCATGCAGCGAGTCCCAGCGACAGGCCGCTGATACTGCGAGCGACCGTGAGCAGAGCGAGGTTTGGTGCGACTGCGGACGACAGATTCGCGAGCACGCCCAAGACGGCACCGATGATGAACACATGGCGTTCGGGTCGGAGCAATCTGCCGGCAAGGAACGACGCCAACACGAACCCGCCAAGCTGTCCGGTCGATATCCAGCCGACAACACTCAGCGAGACGCCGCGGTCGGCAGCAATCGCGGGGAGCAGGAAGGGCGTGGCACTGAACACCACGGTGCTCGAAGCAATCGCCACCAGCAGTGCTGGAGCAACCTGTGGCTTCAACGCTAAGAGCAGCCTGACGGGGACCAGCATCAGCCCACCGTTCGATTGGCGAGGTCAGGCGCCGCTGTCACGCCAAGCGTGATTTGACCATGGCGGCCACGATGCGACCATCGGCTCGGCCGGCGACCTCAGCATTGACAGCCTTCATGGCATTGCCCATGTCTGAGTTCTCGGTGAAGCCGTTGTCGGTCATCACGCGGTCGACGATGGCGGCAACGTCACTTTCGCTCAGCGCAGCAGGCAGATACTTTTCGATGATGACCTTCTCGGCCCGTTCGGCTGCACCGCGTTCGACGGCTCCGCCCGCTTCGAACGCCTCGGCGGCATCGACGCGTCGCTTTGCCTGCGCCTTCAAGACTTCGAGAATGCCGTCGTCATCGAGTTGGATTGCCTGGTCGCCAGCGACCTGCGCTTCCTGGATGGCAGCAATGATTGACCGCAACGTGAGTTGTGTGGCGGCGTCGCGAGCACGCGTCGCATCGTTGAGGTCGGAACGGATCTGCTCGATCAACATGGTGACCATTGTGTCGGATGTTGGCAGGAATGCTGCGGTCAGTTGTCGAACGGACGCGAACGGTCAGTCGGGGTCTTTGTAGCTCCCGCTTGCCTGAGCATCGCGTGCCTCAGCAGAGCGCGTTTCGTCCGTGGGGTACACGGGTGGCACGTAGCCGTGTTCGTCGCGCAGGGCTTGGCGGCCTGCCTCGATTGCTGCGCGCACCTGGGCGCGGAGTGCTGGCAGGTCGTCGTTGGTCATTCCCTCGGTCGAGATGGGCTCAAGCACGCGGACCTCAGCAGTAGCGCGACCCAGTCGCCAATCGTCCTTGCGCAGACAATCGCGAGTGCCGTGAACTGCGATTGGCAGGATCGGATGCTGCCCCTCGATTGCGAGCTTGAACGCACCTGCACGGAACTTGCGCATTTCACCGGTCTTCGACCTGGTGCCTTCGGGGAAGATCATCACCGATACCTTCGTGGCAAGCCGCTCGCGCGCCTGATCGAGCGCGGCGCGCCCCGACGTGGTGTCGCCACGTTCGAGCGGGATGTCACGCGCCAGCCGCATCATCCAACCGAGGACAGGGATCTTCATGATCTCGGCCTTCGAAAGCCACTTGAACTCGGTCGGCAGGTGTGAGATGAGCAAGATGTCGACGAAGCTCTCGTGGTTCGCGACGGCGACGTAGGGACGCCGCATGTCGTCTGGCAGCGTGCCTGAGGTCGAGAACTTCCAGAGTGGGTTCAGTGCCGAGTGGATCCTTGTCAGTTTGCGGAACAGGGAGCCAGCCGCGTAGGCGCCATTGTCGAACGGCATCGTGACCAGTCGGGTGATTGCAACGAGGGGCGTAAAGACACCGACGAGCAGTCCAAGAACGGTCCAACTCCAGATGCTCAAGACCGTCCTGGCCAGCTTCGTTTCCATTGGTTTGATCTTAGGCAAGCAGCTCCATCACGCCCATCCTCTGTCGCGGCGAGCATCACCCGCGTGTCACACCGCTTGTTGCACCGCGGTTTAATCTCGGGCTGCAGCTCGACTCGCTGATGCTCGGATGGCGGCGCGATCGCTCGAGTCCATGAAGCCGGTGCGCTCGACGAAAAGGTTGCTGGCCTGCGTTGTCTGAGTAATCGCGTCGACGGCAAGGATGACCGCAGCGGCGGTGTACGACGAGTGTTCGTCGAACGGGAACAAGACGCGGTTTCGCCCGCCGGTGGGCTCGCTCAAGTCGTGCACGATGCCGGTCCAGTAGGCGCCTGGTGAGGCAGCATCGTCGCTGTCGGTCAACGGCGCACCCGATGTCGATGTGTTGCGGTGCGGGCGGATCCACTGCAACAGATCGGTTGCGGTCGATATGTCGCCCATCACGGCACACGCCAGGGCGCATTCAGCGGTTTCGGATGCGGTGATCCACGGTTCGTCGTCGACGCAACGAACGCCGAGACCATCGATCACGAAACGATCCCAGCCGCTCTCCATCCGGATTTTGGCAGCAGTGCCCGTGAGTGCGCTGGTCAGCACCGGGTAGTACCAGTCCATTGCCCAGCGCGCCTTCGGTTCAAAAGCCTCAGGCTTCGAGCGAATCACTTCGCACATCGTGGCGGCAGCGCGGCTCCACTCGGGCCGGGGTGAACCGATGGCCTCACCGAGGTGGGCGCCGCAACGCAGAGCGTGCTGGATGCTGGCAGTACCGGTCAGCAGCGCGTAGTCCCAGGGCTTGCCGTCGGGTTCAACTGCCCAGAGCGGGACGCCGTCGTCGCGGCGCAGGCTGAGGACGAAGTCGAGCGCACGTTCGACGGTCGGCCACATGTTTTCGGCGAATCCGCGGTCCCAGGTGCTGCGCCAGTGATGCCACACACCGGTGGCGATGTAGGCGCACACGTTGGTGTCGATCTTGGCGTCTTCGACCGACCCATCTGGGCGGTAGTAGTTGTGCCAACTGCCGTCTGGGCGCTGGATGTCGGCGAGCCACTCGTAGGCGTTTTCGGCTTCTTTGTGGAGTCCGGCGACATCGAGCGCCATCGCCGACTCGATGTGATTCCACGGATCGCTGTGGCCGCCGGGGAACCACTGAATCATTCCGTTCGGCAGCTGCAGTGACGCGAGTTGGTCGGCAGTTTCTCGAACCTCGTCGGCAGTGATGACGCCCTCAAGCGAAGGAATTGCGCTCACGTCATGCTCACTGGCTTGTGCCCGTACAACACGATGCTCTTGCCGAGTACTGGCGAGAGCACCTTCTCAGCAATCCTTGTCGAGGTGGGTTGCGTCATGATGTCCCACTCAAGGAATTTGCGATACTTTGCAACCATCGGGTGATCGTTGTTGGTGGGGCCGACGGCACACTTCAGCCACCAGTACGGCGAGTGCAGTGCGTGCGCGCGATGCGTGCCCCGCGGATCGAGGCCGGCGGTGACCAGCTTCGCCTTCAACTCCGTGGCCGAGTAGATCCGTACGTGGCCGCCGACGCTGATTGGGGCGTGGTATTGCTCACTCAGCATCCAGTTGATTTTTTCGGGCAACCAGGCGGGCACCGTTGCAGCAAACATGCCGCCGGGCTTGAGGACGCGCACCATCTCCGATATTGCTGCCACATCGTCTTGAATGTGTTCGAGTACCTCGGATGTGATGACAACGTCGAAGGCGCCATCGTTGAACGGCAGCTTCGTTGCATCGCCGCGCAACACGCCCTTAAAGCGGTCGATGTCGATTTCGCCGGCTTCGACCATGGCACCGAGAGTGGCACGCGTCTGCACGACTTCGTCTTGGGCATAGTCGAGCGCCACGACGTCGGCGCCGCGTCGTGCGCACTCGAAGACGTGTCGGCCGAAACCGGCGCCGACGTCGAGGACTTTGTCGCCGGGCACCAGGCCGAGCTTGTCGAACTTGATTGTCAACATGTGAAAGGGGTCTTCCTGCGATCCGTATCGATCAGATTCGGCCGTTGCGTTTGAGCTTGGCGATGTTGTCGGGCATTGCGAGTACCTCGCGGTATTGCTCGACGGTCTGCTCGGCACAGAGACTCCAGGTCCACCGTTCGAGCACACGCTGGCGACCAGCCGCTCCGATACGGGCTCGCGCCTCGGGGTTGTCGAGGGCGCGCTTGAGTGCGTCGACGAGGCTGTCAACGTCGCCGGCCTTGCAACCGAAGACCGTTTCGCCGTCGGTGCCCGTGACTTCGGGAAGTGCGCCGCCGTCGGTGGCGACAAGCGGCGTGCCAGAGCACATCGCTTCGATCGCGGGGAGCGAGAAACCCTCGTAGAGCGATGGGACCACGGCGAGTTCGGCCTCGGCGTACAGCTCGACGATTCGCTCGTCGGTCACGCCCGACACGAACTCGATGTACGGCTTCAGGCCGAGCGATTCGATGAGGTCCATTGAATGACCAGGACGGGGCTTGCCGATGATGGTCAGGGTGATCTCGCGCTCGGTGCGCAGCTTGGCCATGGCCTCGAGCAGGTAGGGCAAGCCCTTGAGTGCCACGTCAGCCGATGCCGTGGTGATCAGGTGGTTTGGGCGGCGTTCGACACCCTCGAGCGGCTTGAACAGATTGGGGTCGACGCCCACCGGTACCAGCCGCATACGGTCTTTACTCACACCCATATCGGTATGGATGTCGTCGATCGAGTTCTGGCTGACCACGACGATGCGCGGCAGCTTCGACGCAACCTTGCCCTGCATCTTGACGAACGAATACCAACGGCCGACCGACCACCGCTTGTAGCGGCTCTTCGCGTGCTCCATCTCGAGCTTGCGATCTTTGGTGATCGGGTGGTGGAGCGTGACGATCGTCGGGATCTTCTCTTCGATCTTCAAGATCCCGTAGCCGAGGCACTGGTTGTCGTGGACGAGGTCGAACTCTGCGGCACGGGGGAGCAGGTTGCGCTTGGCCCGCGAGCTGAAGGCCATTGGCTCGGGGAAGACGCCGGTCAGGTACTGGGCCATCTCGAGCAGATCGTCACGGTTCTTGATCTCCCAGAATCCGGGCACGCGGCCCGGATAGTGATCGTTGAACGTGTCGAGGCTGGGCAGCTTCGTGAGCGGCACACGCTCGTCGAGCACCGGGTAGGGCTGGCCACCGAGCACTTCAACCGTGTGGCCGAGATCGGCGAGCGCCTTCGTGAGATGGCGTGTGTAGACGCCCTGCCCACCGACGTGCGGCTTACCTCGGTATGTGAGGTACGCGAGCTTCAGGGGCTCGCTGGGATCCAGGAGCCGGTGGTTTTCCCCCGATGACATCCGACGGACGATATCGGCGCGTTGTTACCGTCCGGTAACGGAGTGACCCGAAGTGACAAGCGTCGTCGTGTGATGCGGCGAATCACCAGCTGATGATCATGCTGCGTCGGAGAGGATGGCTGCCGGTGACGAGCCGAGGCCGCACGTTGAACGCGTCAGGCGGCCCGGATTGGGCCTCGACACATGTTGCGTGGCCGAGCTTGTCGTATACAACCCAGTGATCGCAGTCTGAACTGAGCGTGATGTCAGGGTGCGTCGGCCGGTCGTAGTGCAGCATGACCGGGGCCGTGTTGACGAAACAGTCGTCCCAGGGGCCTTCCGACGGTGCAATGAGCTGCCCTGTTGGGAGGCCGACCGCATCGCGTTTGTACATCGCATCAGGGCGAAACGTCAGGCGGTCGGGCTTGTTCCACCAAGGGTGCCAGCCGACCTCGGCCGGCATCGGGGGTGCGTCGGGGCCGACACTGACCGAAAGTTCGCACCGAATTTGGCCGTCGCTGACCTCGATGCGTTGGAGAGCGATACCACCGAGCCCCCAGCCAGTATCGGGCTGGTCGAGCGGTGTACTCAGCTCGACCGAGGTTGCGGTCTGTCCGATGATGGTCCAGGCCCGTGACATGACCGTGCCGTGCATTGCGTGCTGGCAGCCAGGGGTGCCATCGCCGCTGTCGTCTTGGTTCAGCCGGAGTTGGTGATCGACATCGAAAAACGAGAAGCGGCCGTCTCTGACTCGCCCAGCCCATGGTGCCATGGGATACGAGCCCCACGTGAACGACGTCGAGCCACGATGTTCGACTGCGGGCGACGGGATCAACAGTTGGATGCCATCGAGGTCGATCTGCACGATTCGCCCGCCATTCGTGGCATCGATGGTCACGGTGGCGGTGCCGTTCTCGCCAGACAGCGTGAGCTCGAGATCATCTTTCACCTGCATGAATCTATTGCGGCGATGCCAGGCTGTGGCGATGCGAGGACTGGTGCAACGTGTTCGTCGGGCCGAGGTGCGGAGCCGAACGTCAGCTGACGACCTGTTCGAGGTGGCAGGGGCAATCGGGCCCGGTTTATGCGTCCTGATCGGTGCCACCCACGACGACACGCTCGACCACGCCGACCGTCTCGCCGCGAAACTCTGGGGTCTGCGCATCCTCGACGACGCTGATGGCGTGATGAACCAATCGCTGTCCGACGTTGCATCCGATGGCCAGCTGGCTGAGGTGCTCGTGGTCAGTCAGTTCACGCTGTACGGCGATGCCCGCAAGGGCCGGCGCCCGAGTTGGATCGGCGCAGCACGACCAGAACATGCCGAACCGTTGGTCGACCGTGTCGTCGCTCGGCTCCGCGATGCTGGCGCCACCGTCGAAACAGGAGTCTTCAGAACTGAAATGGAAGTCGACCTGACCAACGACGGCCCGGTCACCCTGATGCTCGAAATTTGAGATGGATCCCGGTCCAGGACTACTGCTTTAGAGGTCGACGGCGAAGAGGTCGGCCGAGCCAGCCATGACGGTGACGGCGAGGCCCGATGTTGCCGGCAGGATCTGCTCACCGAAGAATCGGGCGTTGACGATCTTGCCCTCGTAGAAGGCACGGTCGACGGCGCCGAGTTCGCCGGCATCAAGGTGAGCCTTGGCCGCAAGCAGCGCCTTGCCGCAGAGCGCGCCGGCCAGCGCGGTACCGAGAAGGCGCGTGTACGGCGTTGCTCCGCCGAGCTTGTCGATGGTCGAGTCGGCGTTATTCAGCCAGTCGCTGGCACGGCGGGCGTCACCGAAGCTGGACGTGAGTTGTGCGGCAAACGTGGCAGTCGATGGGTCA
>JBLIKS010000080.1:0-9697 GCA_047635555.1 Candidatus Azotimanducaceae bacterium | reverse complement strand
GTCACGTTCCTCAACGACACGTTCGGAACACAAATCAACGCCCAGGCGGTGATCGACGAGGTCAACGACCCGAACGGCCGTGTCCAGCAGTTTATCCAGGGCCAGGGCGACGAGGCAGTGCGCCTGTCACTGACCGCAGTCGGAGTTATCTTCCAAGGACTCTCGGCGCTCCTGTTCACCTACTACCTCGTCGCCGACGGCCCCCGCCTTCGGCGGGTCATCTGTTCCCGCCTGACCCCGACTCGTCAGGCACGTGTCCTCAATGCGTGGGAACTGGCGATCAACAAGACCGGCGGGTACCTCTACTCCCGAGCGCTTCTCGCCCTGCTGTCGGCGTTCTTCCACTGGGTCGTGTTCCAATCGATCGGTACGCAGGCGCCGATCGCTCTGGCCCTGTGGGTTGGCCTCGTCAGCCAGTTCCTGCCGGTGGTCGGTACGTACCTCGCTGGCATCTTGCCCGTGCTGGTCACGTTCCTTGACTCGCCGTTCAAGGCAGCGATCGTCATCGGGTTCATCGTTGTTTACCAGCAGGTCGAGAACTACTTCTTTGCACCACGCATCACGGCCCGCACGATGGAACTGCACCCTGCCGTGGCCTTTGGTGCAGCGCTCGCTGGAGCGTCCCTCCTCGGTGCGGTCGGTGCAATCCTTGCCTTGCCCGCAGCAGCCATGGCGCAAGCACTCGCCAGTGAATGGGGCCAGCGCTACGACGTGGTCGACAGTCACCTGACGACGATCCAACAACCGCGGCGCTCCACCTCAACCGAACAACACCCGAGTTCTCAAGATGAATCGACCCAGACACCATGACCGACCCAAACACGATGACCGAACCAATTGACGGCACCCGGTTCAACACCGGCTCCTTCGCTCCGATCGCTGTTGCCACGCGCAGCGGCCTCGACGAGTCGCTGCACCTCGGAGCAGGCCTGGTCCGCAACGGACTGGGTGGCGTCGAAGCGCGTATTGGTTCGGTCGACACGATCGTTTATCCGCGCTCGTCACTCAAGCCTCTCCAGGCTGACGCGATGGTCGCTGCCGGCCTTGACCTCCCCGTTGATCTACTCGCCGTGGCATGCGGCAGCCACAGCGGCGAGGCTATGCACCTCGATGCTGCTCGTCGTACGCTCGAGACGGTCGGGCTCACCGAAGCGGATCTACAGAACACGCCAGCCCGCCCGTATGGACTTGCCGCTTGTGAGAACGCGCGTCGCGCTGGTATCGAACCATCGGCATTGCAGCAAAATTGTTCGGGAAAGCACGCAGCAATGTTGGCGACATGCAAGATCAACGACTGGCCAATCGAGCACTACCTCGCAGCCGAGCATCCGTTGCAGCAGGCGATCACCGAACACATTGCGGAACTAATTGGCGCTGCGATCACTGAGATCGGTGTCGACGGATGCGGCGCGCCGACGCACGCCTTCTCGCTACGCGGGCTCGCCGACGCATTCGCAGCCATTGCGCTGGCCGACGGACCAGTGGCTCGTGCAATGCATGCACATCCCGAACTGGTTGGCGGCACAGGCCGCGACATCACTACATGGATGCAAGCGGTGCCCGGCTTGATCGCGAAGGAAGGCGCAGCTGGCGTGATGGCTGCGGCGTTGCCCGATGGGCGTGCTGTTGCCTACAAGATCTCCGACGGCTCCGATGCGGCGCGGCAAGCGGTGATGCCGAAGGCGATGAACCTGCTCGGCGTCGGCCGCGACACCATCCAACGGGTGGTTGCCGAGACTCGGGTTCCCGTGATGGGCCACGGCCGCGAAGTTGGCCAATTGAGCCCGCTGCGGTGGCTCGCGTCAGACTGAGCAAGTGAGCAATTCGCCAGACTTCGTCACGCTGCAATCGGATGACTTCGAGTACGGCGAGGTCGAACAGATCGCACCGAACGTCCGACGCATCATTGCCAAGAACCCGTCGAAGTTCAGCTACCACGGCACCGGCACCTACATCATTGGCACTGGCGACGTCGCGGTGATTGACCCGGGCCCTCGCATCGATTCGCACCGCGATGCCCTCGCAGCGGCTTTGGTCGGCGAGACGGTTCGCTCGATCCTGGTGACGCACTGCCACGCCGACCATTCGCCCCTTGCGGCCTGGCTTCGCGACGAGACCGGTGCCCCGACCGTTGCATTCGGCCCGCACGATCGACCCGGAGCCGAGCCCTGGGATATCGGGACCGACCCCGAGGGGTTCGGCGTCGCGCCATTAGCGCCAGCCGGCGCAGGCGACAGCGCGGCCCAACCGGACGACATCGCCGAGCCCGATGTCAAAATCGAAGAAGCGACCGACCACGACTTCACGCCTGATATCGCGGTTGCCACGGGTGACGTGGCTGTCAGCGGTGACGGCTGGTCGATGACTGCCTTGCATACACCTGGACATACGTCGAATCACACCTGTTTTGCCCTTGACGACGGCTCAACTCGCACGCTCTTCACGGGCGACCACGTCATGGGCTGGAGCACGACCGTCGTCTCGCCTCCCGATGGCGACATGAACGACTACTTCGAATCGCTTCGCATGGTTGCCGGCCGCAATGACGACATTGCCATCCCGACTCATGGGGTGCCGATCCCGAACCCGCAGCGGTTTGTCCGCCAACTCATTGCCCACCGCGAGGCGCGCGAGCAGCAGATTATCGATGCCGTTCGCGGCGGCTTGACGACGATTCCCGACATCGTCACGACGCTCTATGCAGCGGTGCGCATCGAGCTCCACAAGCCGGCGGCGCGCAGCGTTCTCTCACACATCGTGAAGCTCGTCGACGAAGGGGTGCTCGCTCACGATGGCGCTGGCCGGCCGCGCCTCGACAGCGTGTACGCCGCGGGCTAAACCGGCTCGCGCTCGGCGAGTGTCGCGGCGAAGGCGTTGCGCTGTTCGACCCACCACGCCCGGCGCCGGTCGAAGTGTTCAGCGCCGCCTATGGCGTCCCACATCGCAATCAACTCGGCACGTCCAGCAGCGTCGAGTCCGTAGGCATCGACGCGTCGTGCATCGACATCACCGAACCGCCGACGTGCGTTGCGTCGACTGCGCCGCTCGCCGAGCAACTGCTCTTGCATACCGGGCGGGGCAGCGAACCAGATTGCTGTGCGGCCGTCACCGTGATGGTCTGCGTGGAAGTTGGTGAATGTCTTCTTGCCGCGAATGAAGAACGTCGGTGAGCAATGGCGGAGACGCTCGCTCGTTTCGGGAAAGGAGGCACAGACCTGTCGCTCAACCTCGAGGGCGATGTCGTTGCTCAGAGGAGAGGAGTGGACTGATCAGATGACCGGTGCGTCGGCGGTGTCTTGCGGCTCGTCGACCTCGGCGCGGTTGCGAGCAAAAATCTCGGGAGGTTCGCGCCAGGGATCTGGCAGCGTGCCGGCAGCGGCCTGCTGCATTGTTTGCCACACCCGCTCGGGGGTGCACGGCAAGTCGATGTGGCGGACGCCGAGGTGAGCGAGCGCATCGATGACGGCGTTCTGTACGGCCGGAGTTGACCCGATGGTTGCTGCCTCGCCGATGCCTTTGGCGCCGAGCGGGTTCATCGGGGTCGGCGTCTCGGTCGAGACGACTTCGAACGAGGGCAATTCGGCCGCCGACGGGATCGCGTAGTCGGCGAGGTTCGATGTGACCGGGTTGCCGTCCTCGTCGAACCGGACCTCTTCGTACAGCGCTTGGCCGACACCTGCTGCGATCCCGCCGTGCTGCTGGCCTTCGACGATGAGCGGGTTGAGGACGGTGCCGCAGTCGTCGACTGCAATGTGGCGGAGGAGCTCGACCTTGCCGGTTTCGGCATCAACTTCGACGACGGCGATGTGTGTGCCGAATGGGAACGTGCCGCCCTTTTGAACGAAGTCGAACTCGCCGTCGACGTGCTCGCCGATAGCCGCAGCGCGCTGCGCCAGCTCCCCCCACGAGAGGGCTTGTGCGGGAACGCCAGCCACACCAATGGTTCCTGACGCAGTGTCGACCACGATGTCGGCAGCATCGGCTTCGAGCAGTTTTGCTGCAAGCTCCTTTGCTTTGGAGACCATCACCTCGGTGGCGCCGTGGACCGCCGAGCCACCGAGCTGCAGCGATCGGGAGCCGCCAGTGCCGCCACCCGTGCGAACCCGATCGGTGTCGCCGTCAACGAGTGTGATCTTGTCGACAGGAATGCCGGTCTGGTCAGAGACAAGCATGGCGTACGCCGTTTGGTGGCCCTGCCCGTGGGAAAGGGTGCCGGCGTACATGGTGGCCGTGCCGTCGTCGTGTACTTCGACCGCACCGAATTCGGTACCGCCGCGGCCCGCAGTGACCTCGACGTACGATGCAACGCCGATTCCCAGGAGCTTCTCGCTGCCCTGTTCGCGGCGCGTGGCCTGTTCGGCACGCAGCGCCTCGTAGCCGGCAACTTCGGCAGCCTTGTCGAGTGCCATCGAGTACTGGCCGGTGTCGTACACCGGCCCGGTGATTGTTTGGAACGGGAAGACATCGTCGGCCAGAAAGTTGCGACGACGAATCTCGAGTGGATCAATGCCGAGTTCGAGGGCCGCTTGATCGACGAGTCGTTCGAGGAGCGCGGTGGCTTCTGGCCGGCCAGCACCGCGGTACGCGCCCATCGGGGTGGTGTTCGTGACGGCAACTGCGATGTCGAACTCCAGCTCGGGGATTGCGTAGGTGCCCTGTGCCATGTTGCGGGTCAGGCCCGGCAGCATCGCGCCGATGTTCGGGTAGGCGCCGCAGTCATTGACCAGGCGAACGCGCAGGCTGGTGAAGCGGCCGTCTTCGGTGCAACCCAACTCGGCGTACTGCACTTGTCCGCGGCTATGCAGGAGCGACTTCATGTCGTCGCTGCGCGGCGGTACCCAGGTGATCGGCCGTTGGAACTGGCGTGCCAGCGCACAGATCGCGACCTGCTCGGACATCAGCCCGGCTTTGCCGCCGAAGCCACCGCCGACCTGTGGCGTCACCACGTGCACGTCGGATTCTTCGAGGCCGAGTGCTCCGGCCAACTGCCGGTGCAGGAGGTGCGGCATCTGCGTCGATGCCCACAACTTGACTCGGCCCTGCTCGTCGATTTCGGCAGCGGCACGATCGGGTTCGATTGGAACAACGGCGATGCGCTGATTGATGTAGCGGCCTCGGACGAGGCGCTCTGCGGTCGTCGGGTCGGATCGCTCCTTGCCGACGGTCCGTATCGCTTGGTTGTCGCCGTGGGCGGGGAAGATCGGGAGGGAATTGGCGTCGAGCGCCGCTTCCATGTCGATGATTGGGGTGAGCGGCTCGATGTCGGCCCAGACCAGCTGCGCTGCATCGGCGCCTGCTTCGGGTGTTTCGGCGAGCACGATGGCGATTGGTTCACCGACGAACCGGACGACACCATCGGCGAGCGGTGGCCGCTTGAAGTCGTCGTGGACGGGCGCGAAACCGTGATGGGCAGGTACGCCGAGGTCGGCGAACGTCAGCACCGCGACCACACCGGGCATCGATGCTGCCTCGTCGGTCTCGATGGAGTTGATCGTGCCGTGCGCGACATCGGACCTGACGAAAACTGCATGCAACGAACCTTCGATGTGCAGGTCGTCGAGGTAGATAGCGGCGCCGGTCAGCAGCCCCGGATCTTCGGTACGCGTGACGCGGGTACCGAGAATCGAGCCCGGTGTGCGGGTGGGAGACATGGCGGTGTGCTCAGCAGTCATCTTGACCGAGATTACCGGTGGGTCTGGCGGGGCGCGTTGCCCGAGCACCGAACTCAGTGATCGATGTGTTCGTCCGCGATCCAGCCGGTGATGGTGATCGACGCTGGGGGATCGGTGCTGAGCGGTGCAGAGGTACGCGACCCGAGTGTCTTACTCGACGAACACTGGGGTTCGCCGATGCTGTAGAGCCCGTTCCTGTCGCCGTCGCCGTAGTCGCTCTGATCGCTGAGTACTGGGCGCATCAACTCGTTGACGGCGTTGACATGGGCGAGCCCGATCAGGTGCCCGAGTTCGTGTGCGAAGGTTGCAGTAATGTCGCCCGGCTCGGTGACGTCGTTGATATCGGCGAGCGCGAATCCGCCGCGAACGATCCATGCAGACGATCCGTCCTGCACGAGGTTGTTGCCGCTGCCGGAACCGATGCCGCCAATGCCGATGACGGAGCCACCGAGAATCGGTGTGGCTGTCGAATCTGAGAAGGCAATGACGGCCATTGCTTGGCCGACGCCAGGGACATTGGCATCGATGTTGTTCGTGTTGAGGCTGCCGTTGACGTCACCGAGCAAGACGAAGTCGAAGCCGGAGGCGTTCTCGACCTGGCGGATTGCCTTGTTCATCGCATCGATTTGAGTCCTGTTGGCGCGCTGGGTGTTCACGGCGTACGTGATGGGGTCGCATGGACGCCAACCGAAGTACTTGCGACCGTTGCGCGAGTACGGGGCGAGGTCACCGTCTTGGTCAGCGGCCTGCAGGTACTCGTAGTCGTTGTTGGTAGGCGGAATTGGGATGGCGCAGGACTCTTCAGTTTGCGGCGTCGGCTCTGCCGCAGCTGTCGGTGGTATCCCGGTCCTGTCGAGGAAATAGCCCGTGATATCGGCGACGAAATCGGTCCCGTGGCTGGAGAACAGATCGATTTTGCCGGCGCTGAGTGCCACGACGGCGTGGTTGCCGACGGTCTGGCCGGAGCGCACGGCGTTCACCGATGAGTATGGCTCTGGCCGTGTCGTTGCGAAAGGGAACGCCTCGAGAAAGCCCGCCTGGAGCGTGTTGGTCATCGTCAGATTCATGGTGACTGCACTGACACCCGTTGACGGCACTTCGAGTTTGCCGGCAACTACGAGGCTGTCCGTTCGCTCGGCACCGATGCCCTGCGATCGACATGGAGCCTTGTTTGATCGGCTGTCCGCGAGCCGCTGCGGGAGCAGCGGAACGTAAAGGCCCTCGGACGTCTTGGGTGCCTGGTTGCCGGTCATGTACCCAACGACATCGACGATCACGTCGGAGCCCGCAAGGCTGAAGATGCGCACCTTGCCAGCGTTGACCCCGGTGATCACGCTGTTCGCAACGGTGTAGTTGGCGGTCGGATAGTTGAGGTTGGCTGCCGGGTTGGGCCGCACCTCGCCGTCGGCCCACACGGTGAGGTAGCCGGGGCCGGCGGTCTCCGTTACGGCAATGTTCAGTACCGCAGCCGACGCTGTTGCCGGAATCTGGCCGCTGAGGTTGACAACGATCGACTTCCCGGCCCCGATCGGAGTGCGCTCACGGGTGTCGATAGCCCGATCAGGAACGATTGGAATAAACCGGCCGTCGGCACTCGAATCGGCCCGCTCGAACACGCCCTGGACATCAACGGAAAGGTCGGTGCCGCTGAGTGAGTAGATCGAGATCCTTCCGCCAGCTCCAAGTGGCACGATTGCAAGGTTCGGAACGACGGATCCAGCGGTTTGGTAGTTCAGTGACGACACGTTCGGCCGGACCGATCCGGTCGGCCACGCAGTCAGAAATCCGGGGCCTAACGTGTCAATCGCCGTCACGTTGATGGCCACAGCTTCGACCTTTGTGAGATCGATGCCCTTCGCCACGATCGCGGCTGACACGGCGGCGTCGATCGGATTCAGCCGGAGCGATGTTTTGGGCTGCAGCGCGTTCGATTCGCGGGTGTCCAGGACGCGAATTGGAGCGATCGGAACGTAGCGGGTAGCGAGTCCACCAACGGCTGCTTCAACGGAGGATCCACTGAGCGACGAGACGCCGACGACCACTGTTGAAGTGAGGAGAGCAAGAGCGAGTGTCAGCCGTAGCGGACGGAGCCGTGACGAAAATGTCCGCAGAAACACGTGATGGATGCTATGGGAACCTGGTGGCTCGCACTCAGCAGAGGTGGAGGCTCAACCCTGCTGGATACTGTTTGTCGGCGCTCTGACCACCGAGTTCCCCTGGGTCGCCTGCAACGTGGCGCACAACCTCGAGGCATTCGAGCCCTGGTGAGTGCTCACCACGGGTTCTGCTCTGCGAGGGCAATTCTCCAACAGATCGAGGTCGTTACGGTCGCTTGCAGGCCCTACGATGTTGACGCACAGTTCGGCGCAACCGATCCAACGGGGTTTTCTCCCGCGAATCGTGCCGGTCAGGCCTCTCTAGCTCAATGGTAGAGCAGTGGACTTTTAATCCATTGGTTCTGGGTTCGAGCCCCAGGGGAGGCACCACTCGATCGCGGGCGGGCCGCGTCGGCTTCAAGCCGCAACGGCGACGGCTTGCTGAAGTCGGCGAATCGCACGGTCGCGGCGGTTTCGAATCGTTCGTGGGGTGACGCACTGTTGGCGAGCCACGGCACCCGGCGACCCGGTGCACACCAGCGCTCGAATCAGATCGAGATCGTGGGCGGCGACGCCAGCCAGGCGCGCCGTGCGGACAACGTCCGCCAACTCGACGAGCGCGGGTGACGGCGGACAGGCCACTCGTTCGCCGAGCAGCCGTGGCTCGGTCGGTGTCTCGGCCGGGACTTGGCGTCGGGCGTCTCGTCGAAAGGCGAGGTAGATCGCATCCGAGATTAAACCGGCAGCCACATGGCGAGTGCGTCTGTTGATGTCGTAGTTGCGGATTGCGATCCAGGCCGCACTCACGGCCTCTTCAACCGGGTCGCCGGTCTCACTCAGGAATCGGTACTTCGCCGCAGCGCTAATCAAGCCGGGCAGGAGTCGCTGCACCACGATCCGGCCGGCCAGCGCGTCGTGCCGGGCAAGCTCGACCAGCAGTAACAGGAGGCTGTTTCCGGCGTCGCCGTCGGAGCGCTGTGTTGCGTCGATGAGTTCCTGGGCATCGGTGAGTTGATCAAATCGAGCGGTGTCAGCGGTTGGTACGTGCGCCGCCCACGAACGGATCGTGCGGACGGTGCGTCGAGCGGTGGCCGTGTGCTGCCAATCGGCATCGAGGCGGTCGGAGAAGCGGTGTGGGCGATGAATCTCGGTCATGGCAGCACGTTGCACTTGGGCCCTCACCGGCATGCTCACCGGCCTGCTCACCGGGCGCTGGCTGCATGTCTCACAGGCGCCCTCGACGGCCTCACAGCACCTGCTCAGCGTATGTTTTGCGGCTTCCAAGAAATGCATGGTTCCGGTTGCTGTTCCAGGCCGCCCACTGTTGGTATGTGCACCCCACCATGAAGTCGCCGGCCGTTTCGTCGCTCGAGATTCACGGCCCAGACGGCCACCGTTTGTCGATCGCTCTGCGCACCGCGGGCGACACCGTTGCTGACCTCACGAAGGCACTGGGGCTCGCCGCGACACGGCGGCTACTGATCGACGGGCGGGCCAGGCCACCGGCTGAACGACTGGTCGAATCTGGGCTGCGAAGCGGATCATCGGTCGCGGTAGCAAGCGGCGCAGCCAAGCCCGTCAACGAGACAGGACCTGCGCGGGATGTGCTCGTTGTGCGCATCACCGCAGGACCGGATTGTCGTCTGGTCGGAGCGTTCGAAACCGGCCGATGGACCATCGGGCGATCGCCAGCTGCCCACCTTCGAGTGGATGACCCGACCGTCGAACTGCACCACGTCATGATCGATGCAGAGATTGATGCAGAGATGGACACCGTTCGGGTGACGCAGCTCGCAGGACAGGTGCCGGTGCGGCTCGGCAACGTCGCGATTTTGGCGTCGACCACCGTGTCGCTCCCGACCCGAATCGTGATGGGCACTACCGAGTTGACAATCGAGCGCCCGACCGGCGTCGACCAACTTGTCGAGG
>JBLIKS010000079.1:0-9747 GCA_047635555.1 Candidatus Azotimanducaceae bacterium | reverse complement strand
GTGTTGGTGTGTTCATGTACCTGTCGGGTTCGGCCACGAATGCACCGCAGTCCGTCTCCTTCGACAACCTCGACGTGACCGATCCGGATGCCGGGCCACTGCCGGAGAATGTGGCGCCGATCGATCGTCGTGCCAAGCTTCGGCCAGGTAAGTCGGGGTTGTGAGGCGCACCCTTCCCAACCGGTCGATCGGCTCTGCTGGATACCTTGCCACAATGCAAGTTGATCGCTATCGGGCCAAACCGACCAGAGCCGTTGCGGTGACACTGTCGGTGATTTCCGCTCGGGTCTTGCAGTGGTTCAGGCAGCTTTACTGCAGCTCCAACGGAGCCAGACGCAAGGCTTTGACACCTGCTGCCCGCCTACTGAGCCACTGTCCATTGGAGTCGTTCGGCAAAGTCTTAGGGGCTCAGCGGATAGGTGACGGTTCGGTGCTCTAGCAGTCACAACAGTCGATGAGTCGTGCGGTCATGAGCACGGTGCTGGTGAGGCTGATAGCGGCGTAGCGATGAACCATGTTGTGGTCGGTTGATCTGCGCGGCTGGCCGTAGTTCGAAAACCAGGGGTTGAGTGCTTCGACGATCCAGCGCAGGAAGAGTATAGAGGCGGTGCGGTGTGCCGGGCGATGCTTTCGTTCCGCGCTTCTGGATCTCAATCTCGGTCAGGTCGTAGCCGGCCAGACGCTCGCGAATCACTGGGAAGTCGTAGCAGCGATTGAGTCCGAGCAGTTCGATGTGGTCGAGCAACTCGTTGGTGATGATCGAGTCGAGCGTCGCTTGCAACAGTTGGAGGTCGTTGAGGTTCGCGCCCGCAATCGCGACACCAATGGGGATCCCGTTCGCGTCGGCAGTAACGGACCATTTGTGGCCGAGTTTGGCCCGATCAACAGGGGACTTGCCGGTTCCTCCACCACCACAGGGTGCTTTGTGGATCGACCCGTCGACTGCAACGAAACTGAGATCGAGGCCAATGATGCGGTTGCAGCAGGAGCGTGCTCCGGCTTCGAGTTCAGCAAATACGCCCGCTGCGATCCACTCATCGCGTCGCGTCCGCAGATTGGTGCCGGACACCTTGTACTCCATGAGGGCTTCGACGTATTGAGAGGGCTCCGTTTGGTGGTCTAGTTGATAGGGCTCCCGTTGAGCAACCTTGGTTTTGTGAGAGTAGGGCTGTCCCCAGGGAAGCTTTGGTGCCTGATTCGTATCCGTCGCAGTATCGCGAGATGGTCTTCGCCCAGGTCCGTCCTGGCCGGCCTGTCAGCGAAGTTGCTGAAGGACTCGAGGTGAGCACGGCCACGGTCTTTCGATGGAAGAAACAGGACAAAATTGACAGAGGCGAAATCGCAGGACTGGCAACGGGCGAAGCGGCCGAGCGATGCGCTGCTCGCAAAAGGATTGCTGAGCTGGAGACCGAACTCGCCACAGTGGAACGGGCGTCAGAGTTGTTCGATAAGGGTCGGGTGGTTCGCCCAAAAGAGCTGTACCCGATCGTTCAGGGGCTCGGCGCCGAGGGCCACGGACCCAAGACGGCGTGCCGGTTACTCAACATTGCGTCGTCGGGGGCCGAGCGAACCTGATCAACAAGGCAACGAGCGAAGATCTCGTGAACCGCGACTTCGGACGCGCCGAACCGAACATAATGTGGATGACCGACATCACCGAGCACCTCATCCGCGAAGGACCCGTGTTCTGCTGCATTGTTCTCGACGCCGGGTCGCGCAAGGTTGTTGGCTGGTCAATCGAACGCGAACCGGCTGACGGCACAACGCTGCACTCAGACCACGGGCGGTCGCACACCTCGTGGTTTTTCTCCCAACAGATCAGATCTGGGGCCTCGTTCACTCGGCACTACCACCCATAAACCAACAGCAAGGTCGAACGATTCCATCGGATTCTGGTCGAGGAATGGGCCTACATCCGCGACTGGCACTCCGACTCGGAACGCTCAGATCATTCCGAACACTTCGTCCAATTCTACAATCACCACCGAGCACGTGCCGCCCTCGGATGGTCAACACCGATGTCAACGCTCAAAGACAACGTGTCCGGTCATCACAGCTAGCGGCACCAAATGCGACCTACATTTCAGTCGAGGCCGATCCACTGACAGCGGACTCGTTGGAGAACAATATTGCCGCAAACTCGATTGGCAACGTCACGGTGGTTCGAGGAGCGGTCGTGAGTACCGATGCCCCGCCAGTGATGGATCTGTTGCTGCTAGACCTTGAACCTTCGGTTCCGACCGGAGCCTATTTGTCAGCTGGGACTGAAGGCATAAAGAACAGACCGGCGGCTCGCGCTGTCCGTGTCGACACCGTTCCCGTGACAGAACTGGTGGGTGACAGCGACTTGATCAAGCTCGATATCGAAGGATATGAGGCGAAGGCACTTGAATCAGGCTGGTCGTTTGTCTTGGACACTCGCCTAACAATCGTCGTCGAGGTTCGTAGAGACGTACCGCACTCGTGGAATTTCATCCGCGAGTTGCTCGCAGCGGACTATGCCGTTCTCGCAGTTGACGCAGATCGGCTGCATCAACTGTCGGACGCCGAGGTCGAGTCGTCTGGGCCACTACCGCGATTCGGATCGCGCGATGCCGTTCTCATGGCGCGAGAACGAACCGCTGAATGGCAGTCGAGTTGACGATCACTCGGGCGGTGCCGGCAAATTCGTCCGAGGGCAAGCCAGCCCAGGGAGCGCGCCCCGGCGCACGAACAGTGACACGTTGACGAATTTGCTACCAGATGGTCGCAGGATCGCGCCACTCACTACTTCCGCCCTTCCGACAGGCGGCTCTGCTGCCTAGCCTCGTCGAGGGCGCCGAGTTCGCCGGACCACTTGCGCAGCGCGAGCGCCAACATGGCCGCACTGAGCACGAAGAGCGCGGTGTACACGCCGAGAAAGACCGTCGGTGCGGCCATCAAGGCGAACGTCCAGCACAAGAAGCCGTAGTCGGTCGGCAGGATCAGCCACTTGCGAAGCGGGTGCTCGTGTCTCGTCGAAGGCGGGGTCGTCGATGGGCCTGCTGCTCGCAGGAACGGCAGGAGTATGAACCCGAAGTATGTCGCCGATTGCACCACGGAGAAGCCGAGCGGTACGAGCAGCCAAGCCTGGTCGTCGGCTGGCGGGTAGCGGAACCAGGAGATCGCCACCGCGAGGTGGATACTGGCCACCTTGAAGCCGTCGATGGTGTGGTCGAGCCATTCACCGCGGACGGAGCCGCCTCCACGTAACCGAGCCAGTTGGCCGTCGACCGAATCCATCACGTAGCCGGCGGCGAGTAGCACTGCGACACCGATGCCAACCCACAAGGTCGGCCGCGCGATGGCGAGGAGCGCGATGCCGGCCGCGGACAGGGTCGCGCTGACGGCAGTGGCCCCGTTCGGTGTGAGGCCGAACGTGTGGGAGAACGCCGCGACGAGCCGACCTGTCGGTCGGTTCACATAGCGCCCGTATGCAGCCGTCCCGAAGGAGGGTTTCTGGGCGGCCCGGAGCCGGGACAGATTGGCAGACCACGACGTCATCACTCACACTCCTTGGAGGGTTCGGTGGCAGCACGGATCCGTGATGTGAGGCGGGTGTGCAACCGAGCGTGTTCGGTCATAGGCCGACTCCGTCCCGCCACTCGGCGGTATACCGCTCGATGGTGAAGCGGGCCTCATACGAGGAGCGAGCGTTCCGGCCGGCGCGGTGGACGTCGTCGCGGTGGAGGTGATCGAAGATCTTGGCGAGTTCCTCCACGTGGCTGGGCGGGAAGATCCATCCGTCGCTGGTGTCGGTGATGATGTCGGCCAACCCTCCCGCAGAACTGCCGATGACCGGCCGAGCGCGAGCGAAGGCTTCGATCGCGACCAACCCGAACGGTTCAGGACAATCGCTAGGGACAACGACGATGTCGCTTGCATCGAGGTGAGGCCCGATGTCGGAAACCTCACCGACAATCGTGACGCTGTCGGGGTGGCGCAACTGGGTGGCCAACAGTGCCACGTCGACGGTGTTGCCGCTCGGCGGCGGCCCACCCAACACGACCAGATGCCCTGGCTCGTCGGCGACGTCCCAGGCGGCCAGCAAGGTGCGGTGTCCCTTCCAGGTGTTCCACCGACTGGCCACGGTGTAGGTGAGTGGTCCGGTGCGGCCGTCGAGCGTCTCGTACGAAACCGGCGCCTTTGTGGCATTGAGCACCATCACCGCTCGGCGCCGAAGCGACGGCGGGAGGTTGTCGTGTACTGGGCTTGAGATCGTGATGAGGCGGTGGCATGCCCGGGCGAAGGTGCCGAGGACGAGCGCGTCGCTTTTCGACCATATCTCTTGCTTGTGTCCGATCACTCGCGATGCACCGGCGAGTCGCGCGGCCGGAGCGCAAAGGTACGCAGCGCTCGTCGTGAGGTAGACGATTGCTGGACGCGCCGCTCGGAGCGCTCGCAGGGTGTGTACCCACCGTCGTGCGAGGCCGGCGACGCCGCGGGGAGTGCGATACGCCCGGCGCAGGATCGGCAGATCGAGGTGTCGTACGGTGGCTCCACGCGCCCCGAGTTCGGCGCTCAGAGGGCGCGCTGGGTGTGTCACGTCGCTGGGAAGCCAGAACTCGGCGCGGTTTTGCTCCGCTGGTGTCAACGCAGCATGGAGGTCGAGGAGTATGCGGTCGGCGCCGTAGAGCTCGTCCGACGGGTGGATGAAGACAAGCCGGACGCTGTCACTCGATGGCGAGGTCACGAGTCGACGGCCGACAGGGTGGACGAGCCCGCTGCACGAGCGTCTGCCGGTGCACGCTGGGCATCGTGTTGCGCGATGCTGAGCCACGCGATGCAGACGAACAGCCAGGTGCTGCCCACGTTCGCCACGGCTCCGGGACCTTCGAAGAAGATCCCGGCGATCATCAAGAACGCCATGATCGAGATCAGCATCGAGCGATCGAGTCGCACGGCAGCGCTCGAAGTGCCCGGGAGTCGAAGTGTGCCGACGATGATGGCAACGACGAGCGCCAACCAGCACACCGCACCAACCAAGCCGAGGTCGACGAGCACGTTGAGCGCGGCGTTGTGGGCTCCGCCGAGCCCGATGTCAGCTTCGAAGATCCCTCGTGAGGCCCCAATGCCGTAGCCGAACATCGGCTGACGCTGGACGGCGGAGATGGCAACAGCCCAGAGTTCGGTCCTCGAGTTGAGCGAGGCCAGTTCCGCTGGATCGCCACCCCGGGTGAAGTACGCGGCGAGCACTTCGCTCCCGGCGAGCACGCCGATCGCGCCAGCAGTCGTGAGGACGGCCAGGAGCCGAACACGGGCGGCCCCTTGGTAAAGCGCGAAGGCCAGGACGAGACCGCCAGTGATGGCTCCGAGTACGGCGCCGCGGGTGTGTGCGGCCAGCATCGCGCCCCCGACACCCAGCAACAGGGCGATGTACAGTAGTTGTGGCCACCTGGGGCCAAGACGATCGCGCCCACCCCAGATGACGTAGGCGAGAGCGACGATGGTGGCGAGTCCGGTCACCATGCCGGACACGGTGGGGTGGATGGCGAGCCAGGTGAATCGGCCCTCTTGCAGGCGGCTGAGCGGTGTCGACGGTCGCGCGACGCCGTAGCCGATGGACAGTGCCACGAGTGCCAGGTAGAGATGGGTGAAGCGGTGGAGATGGGCGCCGCTGCTGTCGGGGGACGCCACGAAGACCAAGATCAGCAGCAAGACAATGGCCATCTGGCCGGCCCTGACGAGCGTGTACGCCGGAAACTCCGCTGACACCACCGAGAGCGCGGTGAGCCCGGTGAGGAAGCAGGCGAGATACACATGCACGGGCACGCAGGCGATGCGCGGTGGGCGGCCGTGCTTGTTGATCGCGAACAGTGCAACGGCGGCGTAGATGGCGAGTTCGAGGATGATCGCCGAGTCGATGGAACTTGACTGAACACCTGAATCGCGCGTTCGGAACTTGTAGTCGCTGGCGAGGATCAGCGCCGTGAGGCAGATCGCGAACCACCAGCGGTTGATCCACGTGCCGGGTTCGGCCGTGCTCATGCTCGCGGCTGCGTTGGTGCTGGATCGGTGCGATTGCCGTGTGGCCGATTGCCGTGTGGCCGGCAACCGGTTGGTGACGTCGAAACTCATCGGCCGGACTCCCGGCTGGAGCCAGTGCGCCGACCGCTGAGGCCTGTGCGGCTCAGTTCCCTGTCGGCGAGGCGTAAGCACAGCTGCTCATAGCCACGTGCGACGTCATCCCAGTCGTATGCCGCGGCGCGAACGCGAGAGCTCTCGCCACGACCCACGGCTGCGCCGCAGTCAGCTTCGGTCGACATCACGAGCGATGCTACCTCGGCAGCTGATGACCAGTAGCGGCCTGCCTGTCCGAGGACTTCCCGATTGAACGAGCTGTCGAACGCATCGGTTGCCGTGCCCGCCCCGATCGCTCGCAGGAGCGAGGGATTCGTTCCGCCGACCGAGTGACCGTGGAAGTAGGTGAGAGCGTTCGTGTACAGCTCGTTCAGGAGATCCTGGTCCCACACGCCGCCGAGCATTCGAACCCGTGCGTCGGCGAGCGACCGCACCCGAGCCGAGTACTGCTCTGCATAGGGTGCTGAGCCCACCACCACCAGGGGAAGTTTCGCCGCGCTGCGCACGTATCCGTCGACGATGACATCCACGTGGTTCTCGGGTTCCAGCCGAGCGACGACCAGGTGATACCGCTTCGGGGTCAGCCCGAGCGGCAGAAGTAACTCTGGATTCGAACTCCTGATGAGCGGCGCTCCGTACACCAGCAGTTCGGAGTCTGCGCCGAACTCCCCCTCGAGGTAGTCGCTGATGCCGAGAGCATCGGCGATGAGCGCATCCGACCATCGGACCGCAGCCGACTCCGCCAGGCGGTAGTAGCGCTGCCCGATCGGCCCCCACTTGCTGCGTTGCCATTCCAGCCCGTCGACGTGCGTGGCAACGGGGAGACCTGCGAGCCGGAGGATGGGCAACAATGGCGAGTTGGCGGCATTGAACACTAGTGCGACGTCGGCTTTCCGACGCAGGACGACGTGCGCAATCGAGAGGGTGCTGTGGGTGAGTGTCTCGAGTGAGCGTCGGTGCACTGCGGGGAGGTGGACGAGTTCCATCCCTCGATACGAAGACAGCTGGTGCCCTCGCTCGTTCTTGGCAGCGGTGCGGCAGTAGACGATGACCTCGTGGCCGGCATCGGCCAAGCGTGCGCCGACCTCTTCGACGCAGGTCTCGAAGCCGCCGTAGTTGGCTGGTACCCCGCGTGTTCCGATCAATGCGACACGCACGCGTCAGTTCCTTCGGCGTTGTGGCGGGGGAGGTGGGGGAGTGGGTGTCGACACTCGTGACGGTGAGACGGGAGCGGACGGCCTCGGTTTGTGTGCCGGCGAGGTTCGTGAGCCGCTTCGTGTCGGCTGCATCGGGGGAGGTGGGGGAGTGGGTGTCGACACTCGTGACAGTGAGACGGGAGCGGACGGCCTCGGTTTGTGTGCCGGCGAGGTTCGTGAGCCGCTTCGTGTCGGCTGCATCGGGGGAGTGGGTGTCGACACTCGTGACGGTGAGACAACGTGCAACGGTTCGGGTACTGATTCCGGTGCTGGCGTCGGCGCGGATGTGGGTTCGGTTGCTGGGCGCATTGTGAAGAGCTGGGGGGTCGGGGCGGTGTTGAGCGTGCGCTCCGCGTCGATGAGTGCGAATCCGACGATCGTGACGTTCTGCTGCGATGCGTGCCGTCGCAAGCCCGCCAGATCGCGCTCTTCTGCCTGGTGTCCGACCGAGACGAACAGCCGGCCGGCTCCCTCGGCGAGCAGCGTGGCGACGACGTCATCACGGATCGACCGAGCGGTGATCATGACGTAGTCGTATCGTTGGCACCACTCCTCGACGAAGCCCGAGGCCAGTGACGTGCGCGGGTCGTTCTCGTCGACGTCGGGCCCTGCGGGAAGCACAGAGAAGTGATTTCTACTGAACTCGCCGATCGTGACGACGTGGTCCGACCAGCTGGCGCCAGTTGTGAGAAGTTGTGCGATTCCGGTGGCGCCCCGCTCTCGTCCGAGCATCTGCGCAGTCTGCATGTCGGCGTCGACCACGAGGACGTCGTGGCCGTCGCGTGCTGCGGCAGCTGCGAGATTGACCGCGGTCCACGCCGGTGCGTCGGTGCCGACGGATGTCACCACGATGGCGCCGCGCGGCACGCGATGCACCAGAGCAGACCACAACACTCGGTGGTCATGCGTCGGCAGTCGCGAGATGGTCTCGGGTGGTAGCGGCACGTGTTCCGGCTGGCGCTGGATCTCGCCTAGACACGACGCGTCGAGCAATTCGGCAGCGCTTGTCGTGCCGGAGATTTGGCGGTTGCGGTCGGCGCGCACCCACGCCAGCGATGCGGCGATCGCCAGGCCGACGAGCAAGCCGAGTGCCAGTTCGCGTAACGGAGGTCCGGACTCGATCACCGAGTCGCTTCGTGGCGCGATGACGAACTCAACGCCGTCACCCGTCAGTGCTCGACTGGTTTCGAGATCGGCGGCCTGGATCTGGAGTTGACCGATTATGTTGGCAGCGGTCGCGGCAACGGCGGCCGATCCCTCTTCCACATCCACTTCCTGGCGGATCTCTGCGGCGCTTTGTGTGAGCGACGCAATCGCTGCATCGGTCAATTCGTCGATCTGCTGGTGGGTCTGGGCGCGATACGCATCGACAACCGACTGAGCCAGCGCGACAGCGCGCTCGGAATCCTCGGCATCGACCAAGACGGTGATGACATTCGAGTTCGCCGAGGCGGCGGCGATGATGTCCTTGCGCAGGGTGGTGACGTCGTCACGTCCGACGTCGGCAGCGACAGCGTCGATTACCGCATCACTGGTCACGAATCGGGCACGCTGTGTGGTGTACCGCGCCAGCGAGGCGTCGCCCTGGACCCCGTTGAAGACCACACTGTTCGCCCGCGGCGCCGAGAGGCCGATGGTGGCTCGCGCTTGCACTTGCGAGGTCGAACCCCAGGTGACCGCGGCGCTGAGCACGATGAGACCGACCACGATGGCGAGTGACATGCGCCAGTAGCGCATGAGCGCTCGAAGTAGCCCGGGCTCGGAACTAGTGCTCACGTTAGAACGCTCCCAACCCAACTGTCATTCGAGGCGAACCCAACATCTTCACAAAAACTGTATCGGTGGCGCCGCGGCATCACTTGAGGAATTCGAGACCCTCCACGACGCTTCGGTTGGGCCGCAGAGCAGCGATGACGGTCGCCGGACGCGTCGGCCTCAAAAGAGGTCGGGCTGGTCTGCGAAGAAGGGAGCGATCTCGTCGTTGCCCGACAGGGTGGGGCCGCTCGACGGGAGCTGCCAGTCGTTGGCGAGGTCGGGGTCGTCCCAGCGAATGGCACGTTCGCATTCCGGCGCGTAGACACCGCTCACCTTGTAGGCGACGCGGAAGTCGGGAACGAGTGTGCAGAAGCCGTGGGCGAATCCGGCGGGCACGAGCATCTGGTTGCCGGCGTCTGCGGTAAGGGTGACGACAACGTGCTGGCCAAAGGTCGCCGAGTCGCGGCGAATGTCGACCGCGACGTCGAGGATCGACCCGTGGATCACTCGGATCAGCTTGTCCTGCGCGTGCGGCGCAACACAGTGTGTCCAGTCGTGGCGGAGTGATCCTGCGACGCGCAACATGTCGTCCCGATGGTTGTTGATGCGCTCGGTGCGGATCTGTGATGTGACGAGCCGGCCAGCGTCTTGGTGGTGATCGAGTGGGGCGATGCGCCTTAGTCGGTGATCGGCGATG
>JBLIKS010000078.1:0-9764 GCA_047635555.1 Candidatus Azotimanducaceae bacterium | reverse complement strand
GCGCATTGCGCCGGTCACCGCAGCAGCGATCGGCACGATCAATGAGCTGGCGCCAGGTCGGACGTTCTGCGGCATCGGCACCGGCAATACCGCAATGCGAATCATGGGCCACAAACCCCAACGCATTGCCGAGTTTGACGAGTACCTCCGCATTTTGACTGCGCTGCTGCGTGGCGACGAAGTCGACTACACGTTCAACGGTCACACTGCGCCGATCCGTCACCAGATGCCGGAGTCCGGGTTCGTACGGCACGATCCGGTGCCGCCGGTCTACGTGTCTGCGTTCGGGCCGAAGGCGCTCGGTCTGGCAGCGAAGTACGGCAACGGCCTCATCACATCAGTACCGCCCGACCCGGTGGCGGTGCGCGGGATCCGTACCGCGATCAACTCAGGTCGGCAACAGCACGGACTCTCCACCGACCGACACGCGTTTCCCATCGCGACACTCACGACAATCGCGGTGCTCGAACCCGGTGAGGCGATCGACTCGGATCGTGTGAAGGAACAGGTCGGAGCGTTCGCCATTGCGGCGCTGCACTACAGCTACGAGCAGCTCGCCCAGTTCGGTCGACGCCCGCCGGCGCACCTCATGCCAATGTGGGACGACTACGTCGCTGCCGTCGAGGCTGTTCCGCAAGAGCGCCGCCACCTGCGGACGCATCTCGGTCACAACTGTTGGGTGATCCCCGAAGAAGAACGATTTGTCACGAAGGAATTGATTGAACGGGCCTGCTTGGTCGGAACGCCAGACGACTTGCGAGCCCGGATCGCAGATCTCGATGCCGCCGGTCTCGATCAGATCGTGATCCTTCCGCCGCTGGCAGCAAAGAACGATGTCGCTGCTGATGTCGCACGTGAGTTGATCGGCCAGGTCTGATGAGGCCGGTGACCTCGCTCCGGCTACGGCGCCGCTCCACGATTTCTCTAACGTCCTACACAACACAACGCATGCCCTCCCGGCATCTGAAGGAGACGACCTATGTCTGACGCACTGATCATCGACGCCTGCCGCACACCGCGTGGCGTTGGCAAGCAAGGCAAAGGCGCGCTGGCGCACCTGCACCCACAACACCTCGCGCGCACGGTCCTTGAAGCGATCCGTGATCGCAACAACCTCGACACCGCCGACGTCGACGACATCATCTGGGGCACGAGCTCGCAGGTGCAGGAGCAGAGTGGCGACCTCGGGCGTATGGCCGCTCTTGATGCCGGCTACGACATCAGAGCAAGCGGCGCGACCCTCGACCGTTTCTGCGGTTCCGGCATTACCACCACGAACTATGCATCGCACGCCGTCATGGCGGGGATGGAAGATGTCGTGATCGCTGGTGGCACCGAGATGATGTCGCTCCCCAAGAAGGGCTTGATGGCGATGGGCGCGAACAACATGCACCTGCAGGAGCTGCACCCGCAGTCGCACCAGGGTGTGTGCGCTGATGCAATCGCCACGCTCGAAGGCATCTCACGCGAGGCACTCGACGCGCACGCCGCTGACTCGCAACGCAAGGCGGAGATCGCCATCCAAGAAGGCCGCTTCGACAAGTCGCTGATCCCGGTTTTCAACCTCGACGGCACCCTTGCCCTCGACCGCGAAGAGTTCCCGCGGCCTGGCACCACGGCCGAGTCGCTCGCCAAGCTGGCGGCGAGCTTCCCGGCGATTGCCGACTACCGCCACACTGAAGATTCAAAGACTTTCCGCGAGCTGATCAATCAGAAGTTCCCTGACCTCGACATCAACCACGTGCACCACGCTGGCAACTCGTCAGGCGTCGTCGACGGCGCAGCAGCGATTCTGATTACCAGCGAAAACTACGCCAGGGCCCACGGCCTGAAGGCACGAGCACGCGTCGTGGCCACGGCCAACATGGGTGACGATCCCACGCTGATGTTGAACGCCCCGGTCCCTGCAGCGCTGAAGGTTTTGCAGAAGGCTGGCATGACCAAGGATGACATCGACATCTGGGAGATCAACGAAGCGTTCGCTGTCGTGTCCGAGAAGTTCCAGCGTGATCTCGATCTCGACCGGAGCAAAGTCAACGTCAACGGTGGCGCCATGGCGCTCGGTCACCCAATCGGTGCGACCGGTGCGATTCTGATCGGCACGGTGCTCGATGAGCTTGAGCGTCAGGACAAGCAGTTCGGCTTGATCACGATGTGTGCTGCCGGCGGTATGGCCCCGGCAATCATCATCGAACGGGTCTGAGCCTCACCACTTATCGTTGCGCTGGCCGACCCGATCGAACTGTTCGCCGAGGAGCACGCCGAGCTTGCGGGTTTCGCCCTCGCCGAGAACGATGCCGGGGCGGCCGTGCGCGAAGCGATAGTTGCAGATAACCGCAACGTCGCCGCGCGCCCAGTCGAGTTTGGTGCCGAACTGGTCGTACACATCAATGAACTGCTGCAACTCGTCGCGGGTGAACTCGCTGTCGTCGCCGTAGGTCATGTGGAGCGGCCGATCCATAAACGGGAGGTGCTGGATGAGCGGCCACGTGTCGAACCACAGGCCATGGTCGGCGAGGCTGGCGTACAACATGTTTTGGTCGAGTGTCGGGAAGTACTCGAAGGCCGGGTTGTAGTAGCGGGTCTTCATGAGGCGGTTCTCGCCCCACTCGACTATCAAGCCGAGCGCTTCGGCCTTGGCCTGGGCAACTGCGGGGTCATTGGTTCCGAATGACTTCTGCCAGTGGTTGTAGACGCCATAGCCGATTTCGCCGATGAAGTTTTCGGCGTCGGTGAGGCTGCGGTGGTAGCAGACGCCGAGGTCTTTGAGCTTCTGGCCAAGGGGCGTGGCGAGAATGGCTTCGGTCGACGCAACGCCGTCGCTCACGAATGTGGCACCAGCATCAGGGAGTGGGTCAAGGCAGAGGAAGCTGATCAGCGATGTGCTCTTGCCGACGTATGCCATCTCGTGGTGATACGGGAGCCGTGCAACGAGTGGGGCCCCGATCTCATAGACGTTGCCCTCCATCATGTCGCGAGGGTTGGCTCCGCCTTCGTAGTTCATGTCTTCACGAACAATGATCTGTGCGAACTCGCGCATCCGGGCTGGATCGGTGAGACCAGTGTTACGGAGCAGCACCAAACCGACGTTGTCGTAGGTTCGCTGCATGAGCTGGGCGAGTTCGCTGTCGCGCTGGAGATCGGCGTCGCTCATGTCGAACGGCGAACAATCGACTTCGTAGACAGCCGGCGCGTGGAACGAAGTCCCCGTCCAAAAACGTTGTGGTAACTGGTCGCTGAGCGGAGCCAGATCGGTGTGTTCTAAGAGCGTCATCGCACTACCCAATTCTTTTCACGACGTATACACGACAAGGTTGGTCAAGATTACAACTACGCGGTGAGATCCGCGCAACATGGAAGAAATAAGCCAGAATGCGCTGATGCGTGTCGTCTTCGCTACCGCCGAACTTTCCCCGGTCGCCACCGTCGGCGGGCTTGCCGCAGCGGCTGCTGGGCTCAGTGCTGAACTCCGTCGGCTGGGTGTCGACGTCGATCTCGTGATGCCCGACTACGGCGACATCACCCTGATCGATGAAACCGTCACAACCCTGCATGTGCCTGATTGGGTGGGCGCAGCGATCGTGCGGAGCGGACGCCACGCCGAGGTTGGCCCGCTGCACTTGATCAGCGTGCCCGGCATGGCGCGTTCGCATCCGTACCTCGATATCGACGGCCGCGGCTGGGTCGACAACGACGAACGCTTCTTTAAGTTCTCCCGCGCAATCGCTGCGTTCGTCGAGGCTGACCCGCCCGACATCCTGCACCTCAATGACTGGCATACCGGGGCGGCGTTGGCAGCCCTCGAATCGCCGCCACCGACCGTCGTGTCGATCCACAACCTGGCCTATCAAGGCGTTGCCGGGCCTGAATGGCTCGACGTGATCGGTCCAAACGCCGAACATTACGAATGGTGGGGCGACACAAACCCACTTTCGGGGGCACTCGCACTTGCTGACCGCATCGTCGCTGTGTCACCGCACTACGTCACCGAGATCACGACACCCGAGGGCGGGTTTGGGCTCGATGCCGCACTCCGTGCCCGTGGCGATGCCCTCGTCGGAATTCTCAACGGCATCGACACCGACGTCTGGAATCCGGCAGACAATCCGCTGCTCGTTCAGAACTTCGACGCGAAGACACTTGCCCAGCGCCCAGCTAACCGCACGGCGCTACTCAAACGGCTTGGGCTGCCGGGCGACGACGTTCCTCTCGCCACGATCGTCACCCGCCTGACCCATCAGAAGGGCGTTGATCTCATCACGCCATTGGTTCCGCTGCTCGCCGACATCCCCATGCGGCTCGGCATCCTTGGATCGGGCGATGCTGTGCTCGCGGCCGAACTCCATTGCCTTGTCGATGCGCATCCGGAACATCTTGCTTTCGTTGAGGGATATGACGAGGCGCTCTCGCACCAGATGTTCGCCGGCGGTGACCTGTTTCTCATGCCGAGCCGTTTCGAGCCGTGTGGGCTGACCCAGATGCAGGCCATGCGCTACGGGGCGATTCCGGTCGTCACGGCCGTCGGTGGCCTTGTCGACACGGTTCCTGATGTCGACGCTGCCGAGCGCTCCGGCAGAATAACTACCGGCCGTGGCTTCGTGGCCCGCTCTGGCGAGCCGGCCGACTTGCTGGCCGCGATGTTCCGTGCCGGACGCCGCGTGACCGACAAGCGTCGACGCTCGGCGCTGCAGAAGCGGATCATGACGGTCGACTGGTCGTGGCGTGAACCGGCCAAGCGGTACCGCGACCTGTATCTCGAACTGCAGCGCTAGGAACTCTCCCGTCACGCTGTTCCGAAGTGCCCGGCTCGGGTACGTTGGAGGGCGATGCCTGCTGAACCAACCGTGCTCGTAATCGTCCTCGCCGGCGGCGAAGGCAAACGCTTGCAACCGCTCACGAATGACCGTGCCAAGCCGGCTGTTCCGTTCGCTGGCACCTACCGCATGATCGACTTTGCACTGTCGAACTTCGCTAATGCTGGCTATCGCAAGATCGTTGTCTTGACCCAGTACAAGAGCCACAGCCTCGACCGGCACATCTCGATGACCTGGCGGTTCTCGACGCTGCTTGGCGACTACGTCACACCCGTGCCGGCACAAATGCGCCGCGGTCCGTACTGGTTTCAAGGCTCGGCCGATGCGATCTACCAGAACCTCAACCTGATCAACGATGAGAAGCCGGACATCGTCTGTGTGTTCGGCGCCGACCACATCTACCGGATGGATCCGCGTCAGATGGTCGACGAACACAGGGCCAACAATGCCGGTGTCACCGTTGCAGCTATCCCGGTTCCCAAGCGCGAGGCAGTCGACTTCGGCGTCATCGAAGCCGACGCTGACGGCAAGATCATCGCCTTCCACGAAAAGTCCGCCACACCGCCGACTATGCCAGGTAACGACCAGATGTGCCTGGCGAGCATGGGGAACTATGTGTTCGATCGGGAGACGCTGATCGACATCGTCACGCCGAAGGACGACGAGATGAACGATCTCGGCGGCGACGTGATCCCTGCACTGACGGCATCTGGGCAAGCCCGGGTGTACGACTTTTCCAAGAACGACGTGCCCGGTCAGGACGAGCGCGAACGTGGCTACTGGCGTGATGTCGGAACGCTCGATGCGTTCTACGACGCCAACATGGACCTCATTGCGCCGGTGCCGGTTTTCAACCTGTACAACGACAAGTGGCCAGTGTTTACGGGCCGTCAGGCGCTGCCGCCGGCCAAGGTGTCGCGCGGGCGTGGTGGTGAGCCAGCATTCGTCGACGGCAGCCTGATATGCCAGGGATCGATCGTGTCTGGTGGACATGTCGAGAACTCGATCATCGGGCCGGGCTCCTTCGTTGACCACGACGCTCATGTCACCGACTCGATCTTGTTCCCCGGAGTCACGATCGGGCCGGGCGCTCGGCTGCATCGGTGCATCGTTGACAAGAACGTGAACGTTCCCGAATTCACCCGCATCGGTTTCGACGCCGCACAGGATGCGAAGCAGTTCACGATCAGCGACAACGGCATCGTCGTGATCGCCAAGGATCAGAAAATCAAGTAGCGCCTGATCAGCCGGTAAGAAACTGCTGTGGCCTCGCGCTGCGATCACCATCGAACGGCAGCGCCACAGGCTCGTGACGACCTGCCGAGGCAGACGCCGCAACGATCACTTCGAGTACGTCGCGTCCGAATGCCAGGGTGAAGGCGTAGGGGAGTGTTCCCGCGTCAAACGCTGCGGCAATGGTCTTGAGCATCGCGACTACACCGGATTCGTGGAGCAGGCGGTGCTGCTCGTCGGCGACGTTGGCGGCCTGAAGCTGAACTCGCTCGCCGTTGAACTCGAGCGACAGGCGCGGATCGGTTTCGGAGCGGAGTACACCAGCCTTGCCAGCCAACTGAAACTCCTGACTGGTCACCGATTCCGACTGCCAGTCAGCATGCACACGAGCAGTGAGCCCGCCGACAAATTCGATCGCCATATCAGCAGCGTTGTCGAGCCCGCTCGCACCAAACTCGACGGATGCGGTAACCGACCGCGGCGCGCCCATCCCGACAAGCCGCGCGACGAGCATCGTCAGTGCGATCTGGTCGTGCGCCGACGAGAGCAGCACGCCGCCCGACAGCGGCGCCCCAGCAGACTGGGCAACGGATGGCGCTGGACGTGTGGACCTCGACGAGAGGTCCGTGACAGCACCCACTGATGGAGCCCGTCGCAGCAGTTCTTGAACGGCGACCGTGGTGATGAGGGGCCACCCGAACGCGCGTCGACCACCGGCATCAACCGACGCGTCAGCAAGTGCAAGCGTCGGAGCAAGGGGACCAGGCACGATGATGTCGACGTCGGCTCCTTCGGAGCGGACGTCCCAGCCGAGCACCGCTGCACCAGCGGCATAGACCTGCGCAGCTGCCGCCTCGCCGGAGATGCCGATCGATCGGCGGGCCACGGCCTGTTACTTGCCAGCGAGTTGGGCGACGACCGGAGCGAAGGCCTCGAGTTCGTCTGGGCCGACGATCACGTAGCTGAAGCCGTACTGCTCGCGGCGGGCGACGATATCTTCGGCGATTTTGGCCGTGCTGCCGATCAGCGCGAACGGCGAGTTTTCGATCATCTGCTCGTCAACGCCGATCAAGCTGGCCATCCCGGTGACCTGACCGGAGCGATCGTCGGTGACACTGACGAAGAAGGCACGAATGTTCATTTCAATGTGATCGAGCCGGCCAGCCGCCTCGGCTGCATCGGCAACGATCGCAACCTTCTCGGTGATCACTTCGCCCGTCATTGTCGAGATGGCATCCGGGCCGATGACGCCGGCGTGAAGCGATCCGTTGACGCCGACGATGTCAGCCTCGCGTGCCGCGATTTTCAAGACGCGTGGCCCGCCACCACCGATAATGACGGGTGGGCACTTGCCGCCAACCGGCTTCGGGAAACCGTTGTAGTCGGTGATCTTGTAGTGCTCACCTTCGAAAGAGAACGCGTCCGGGCCCATGGCCGACTTGATGATGTGGAGGCCTTCAAGGAAACGGTCGATGCGCACGCCAGGCCGGTCGTACTGCATGCCCGCTTGTTCGTAGTCGGAGATCATCCAGCCGGCACCGAGGCCGACCTCGACACGACCGTTCGACAACACATCCATCGTCGCGAGTTCTTTGGCGAGCACGACCGGGTGCTTGTAGTCGTTGTCGAAGACGAGCGCGCTGGCCTTGAGCGTCGTTGTCGCATCGAGAATTGCCTGGAGTGCCGGGACCGGTGCGAGCTGATCGCCGAAGTGGTCAGGCATCGTCGCGACGTCGTAGCCAAGTGATTCGACCTTTTTTGCCTGTTCTGTCCATTCGGCGCCGGATGTGGCATTGGAGAGCTGGACGCCGAAGCGAAAGGGCTTGGTGGGGAAGCGAGAGGTCACCGAATAAAAGGTAGCGGTCGCGTGACCCTCGCCGGGTGGCCGGAATCAGTAAGTCAGCAGCAGTACTGTCGGCCTCACTGTGCGCATCACTGGCTGGCTTCCTCGTCTGTTCGCGATTATCGCAGCTGGCGCACTGCTGATCACTGCCGTTGTTGTTGCTGTCGCACCGCGCATCTGGCATATCGCGAACGCCCACGATGAGCTCCCGGTGGTCCTGCCCGAATTCGAGGCTCTCGCCCAGCGCACCTACGTGTACGACGTCAACGGCAAAGAGATCGCGGTGTTTGAGCTGGAGAACAGCCAGCCGATTAAGTACGCGGACGTGCCAACACAGGTCGTTCAAGCATTCCTCATCGTCGAAGACAAAGAGTTCTTCAACCATGACGGCGTCAACGTCCGCTCACTCGTTCGAGCGACGCTGTCGAATTTCGCGAGTGACTCGCCACAACAAGGTGCGTCGACGATCACCATGCAGGTGGTCAAGAACGACTTCCTTGCAGGGCTCGAACGCGACGGCCGTTACAAGTTGCTGCAGGCGCACTATGCACGGATGCTCGAGAACGAACTCACGAAGGAGCAGATCCTCGAGCGCTACCTGAACACCGTCTTCTTTGGAAACAACGCGTACGGCATCCAGGCCGCAGCTGAGACCTACTTTGGCAAGACCGCTGGCGACCTGTCCTTTCTCGAATCCGCATTCCTGGCTGGCCTGGTCCGCTCGCCGTCGGGCTTCGACCCAATCAACGAGCCGGAACGCAGCCGGGCGCGCTGGCTGCAGGTCACCGACCGACTCGTCACCGAAGAGATCCTCACCGAGGACCAGCGCGAGGTCGTCATCGACACCTTCGCCATCCCCTCACGGGTCAAGACCATCCCAACTCGCGCGAACAACCGCACGTACTTCACTGAGGCGCTACGCGACTATCTGCTCAATAAGTCGACGGTTCTCGGGGCCACGCTCCAGGATCGCTACAACCAACTGTTCCGCGGTGGGCTGCGGATCTACACGACGCTCGACTCGAATTTGCAGTTACTTGCCGAAGACGCGCACGACGTTCTACCGGCAACGGGCGGACGATTCGAGAACGCGATCGTGTCGCTCGACTCCACTTCGGGAGCAATCCGTGCGATGGTCGGCGGATCCGGCTTCGTGCCCAACGAGCGCGAGGTCAACATGGCCCTTGCCCCGCGCCAGACCGGGTCGAGCATCAAGTTCCTGATCCTCGCCGCAGCGGTGCAAGCCGGCGCCCAAGCGGGCGACGTCATCGACGGCGTGCGCGGCTGCCTATTTGAGAACCCGGGCGGAGACGAACCGTTCTTCCAGATCAACGGCGGTGTTGCAGGAAGCGTCACGAATCTGGCGCAACAAACATGGTCGTCGGTGAACTGTGCGTTCGCCCGTCTTTCCCAGATCGTTGGCCTCAACCGGATGGTGGACACCGTCTACCGCGCTGCCACGTCGTCCTATCTTTACAGCGGCCAACCTGAGAGCGAACGCCTGCCGATCAGGCCCTTCGTGAGCTTCGCAACGGGTGCCAACGAGCTCAGCCCACTCGATATGGCGTCCGGCATCCAGACTGTTGCCAACGAAGGCGTGCATCAGCAGCCCTACTACGTCGATTACATCACCGACGCGGGTGGTGCTCGCATCTACACGCACTTCGATGCGGGTTCGAAGGTCTTCGACCAGGACAAGGCACTGCTCACCATCGACATTTTGAAGGGCGTTCTGCGCAGCGGTACCGCTCGTCGCCACTCGCTCGCCAACGACCGTGCCGCGTTTGGCAAGACTGGTACACAGCAGGACAACACCAACGCCTGGTTTGTTGGTGGCACCAAGCAGCTCTCTACGGCCGTGTGGGTCGGCGACC
>JBLIKS010000077.1:0-10110 GCA_047635555.1 Candidatus Azotimanducaceae bacterium | reverse complement strand
CAACAACGACAACGACAACAACGCCAACGCCGCCGCCGCCGCCGCCGCCGCCACCGACGCCACCGCCGCCGCCGCCACCGACGCCACCGACGCCACCGACACCACCGACGACGACGCCACCGACGACAACGACGCCACCGACACCGACGCCACCGACGACAACGACACCACCGACGCCACTGACGACGACGCCACCGACGCCGGCGCCTCCGGTTGCGGAGGGATCGCGGTTCACGGCTGTTCGCCCTGCGCGTCTCGCTGACACGCGGGTGAATAACGGTTCACCGGCAGCGGGAACTTCGGTTCGGCTGAGTGCAGGATCTGAGCTGACCCTTTCCGTTGCAGGGAACGGCGGCGTTCCTGGCGACGCTTCCGCAGCGGTCCTCAACGTCGTAGCGGTCAACCCGGCAGCGGCAGGGTTCCTCACCGTGTACCCCTGCCTGGCTGAGGTTCCCCTTGTAGCAACAGTCGTCTATGAGGCAGGCGAAGTTGCAGCTAACACAACCATCGCGGCGTTGAGCGGTGACGGTGACGTCTGCGTTTACACGGCTGCGGCGACTGACGTTGTTATCGACGTCACTGGCTGGCTTGGGTCCGGCGGAACGCACCGGATGAGTGTTGTTGGCCCTGTTCGCGCTATGGATTCACGCTTCGGTCTCGGGGGCGCAACCCGTATCCGCGCCAACAGCACGGTCCCGCTTGACGTGTCGAGTTTCGTGCCGGCGGGCACTGAAGCAATCTCGTTGAACGTGACGTCGGTGTCAGCTTCTGCTGCAGGGTTTGTCACGCTGTATCCGTGCGGGATCAAAAGGCCGGGCACGTCGAGCCTCAACTTCGGGCAAGGCGAAGTTCGTCCAAACAACGCGATCGTGGGCATCACCAACGGCCAACTGTGTGTGTATTCGAGCGCTGACACAGACGTCATCATTGACATCACCGGCGCCTTCGGTTTGACCGGCCAGTCGTACCTTCCAGCCACACCAACACGGGTACTCGACACGCGCAACACGCCAGCTGGCGAAAAGGGGGAGCGCGTCGCCGCTTACGGCGTGCGTCGGTCTGAGCTGGGTGACGCTGAAGTCGCGGCGGCGTCAGTGACAGTCACTGCGGTCAACCACATCAAAGCGGGGTTCGTTACAACGTTCGGCTGTAGCGGCGCCCGTCCGACGGCGGCAACACTGAACCCTCGACCTGGCGTCGCGGCAGCTAACGGTGCGATCGTCCCAGTCCAAGACGGTGCGCTGAGCTGCTTGTACACCTTGAGTGGCGGCGACTTGATCGTCGACCTCACAGGCTGGTGGGTCAACTGAACGGCGCGGAGACATCTTTGACAAAGACCTCGCTCCCGGTTCATTTGACGCAATCCGCGCGTTCAACATGTTGCACACGGTTCCCGACCAGGGGAGCGTCATGAACTGCGTCCATGAGCTTCTCAAGCCTGTCGGGTTGCTGTTGTCCGGCCCGGAAATCCCGATTCGAGCAGAACCGACAAACCGATCGGTTCCGACTGTGACAACTTACAAACATGCTTGACTGTTTGTATTGAGTCGTTCATACTCTCAACATCAACAAACCGCCGATTCGCCGTAGTCAGGCTGATAGATCTGCTTCGACGATTTCCCGGGTGCTCGAGGCAGCGTCGGATGTGCTCGCCGAGAAGGGTTATCAGGGCACGACAACAACACTGGTCGCTGAGCGGGCGGGGGTTTCGCGAGGTGCGATCCTTCATCATTTCCCGACCCGATCCGCCCTGTTGCTGGCCGCGGCCGAGCGGCTGTTAGAGGAGGAAGTCACCGCGTTTCGACGCGCGGTCGACGCCATTCCTGAAGGCGTAGATCGACATCACGCAGCGATCGACTTCCTCTGGCAGGGCGCCAGGGGGAATCGGCATCGTGCCTGGACTGAGCTGTCCTTCGGCGCCCGATCCGACAGCGATGTTGCCGACGCCGCGGCCGGGTTCAGCCGCCACATGCACGAACGGATCACCCAGGTCTGGACAGATGCATTCCCGGAATCACAGGACGTGCTCGTAGCTGGGCTCGCCCCCGATTTCGCGACGGCCCTCCTCGACGGAGTCGCCCACCGGATGCTCATCGGAGCTGTCAGCCCGCAACGCGCCACCGAGCTTGTCGACGCACTCAAAGCACTTTCCACCCTATTTTTCAATCCAGAAGGAGACACTCAATGACCACTACACCCACGTCGAGATCTATCGGCTCAGAGCTAGCGAACGAAGAGGCCGTGGCACGTCCGCCACTCGACGACGCCGCATTCCAAAACCTTGTCGACCGGCTCAACAAGCAATCAGTCGACAAGCACTTCGACGCGTACGTCGATGTCCCCTGGGACGAGCCAGGCTACGAAATCGACCCCGCCGACCCTCGCTGGGCAGCCGGGGTAACCGAGAAGTTCGCTGGCGCGGACTGGTTCGAGGCTCTGTCGACCGAACAGCGCTCCCGCTTGGGCTTGCAGCTAACAGTCGACCGCATGCGCAAGGGCATGTTGTTCGAGAACATTTTGAGCCGTGGCCTGTTGGACTATGCCTTCCACCTGCCCAGTGGGGACCACCAGTTCCGCTACGTGTACCACGAGGTGATCGAAGAGTCGCACCACTCGATGATGTTCCAAGAGTTCGTGAACCGCACTGGGCTCGATCGTTTCGAGATGCCCTGGGACATGAAATTCGGAAGCGGGCTGGTGGTCAAAACCGCACGGCTGTTCCCCGAGTTGTTCTTTGTGTTCGTGCTTGGCGGCGAGGATCCAATAGATCACGTCCAACGCGAGGCACTGCGCTCCGATCATGAGCTGCACCCGCTCGTGGAACGCATCATGCGCATTCACGTGACCGAGGAAGCCCGCCATCTCTCCTTTGCCCGCAACCAGCTCAAGCGAGGGGTAGCCGACATGTCGAGGGGCCGCCGAGCGGTCCTGGCACATGCCGCACCGATGATCCTCGCTGTGATGTCGAAGGCCATGCTGGAGATGCCCGACTACCTGGTTGAGGAATACGCCATCCCCAAGAGCTTTTTGGCCGACTATTCGCAGCGGCCCAAGGTGATCGACGAACGCCAAGCCGCAATCAGCAAGGTCCGTCGGCTCCTCGGCGAATGCGGACTGCTTACCCCGTCGGCAAACCGCTTGTGGCGCCAGTTCGGCCTCGCCTCCTAAAGCCGCCCAATTTGTGCAAAGCCACACTGTGTGACGGGGCGTCGCTCACCAACACGATCTCCCAGACTTACTTGGGCAGGAAGTAGAGGAGTCGAGTCAGACCCTTCGCGAGTTCTTCGCCGAGACACCTCACAGCGCTGCGTGCCACTTGGAGAGCTCGGTCCCGATGGTCTGGGGGTGGGTTTCTTGGACGAAGTGGATGGCGTCGCCCAGCTCGATGACATCAAGGTTGGAGAGATTGTCTTGGCACCAGGTGAGGTCATCATCTTTGATGATCACTCCGGAGTTCCCATAGAAAAGCAGTTTGGGTATCTCGGTCTGGGTAAGCCATTCTCGGTATGCCTCAACCACGGCGGCGTTGCCGGCGGGTTTGGCGTCGACCGGAACCTCCCTGCCCCACTGGAGGACGGCCTTGCGGCTGGCGATGGTGGGAAAGGCCGACCGGTAGTAGGCGAGCGCCTCGTCGCTCATTTTGGCGTGGGTCAGGTCGGGCAGCATCTTGCGGAGGACCATGTTGGCAACGCTGACCATCAGCCATCCGGTACCCGGTGCCCGCATCATCCGAAGTGCGATGCGCAGAGCCCTGGGCATTTCGTTGAGCGACACGGTCCCGATCATGGCTTCCATGAACGCGATGGCTTTTACGTCGTCGCCGTGGTCGTGGGCCCAGCGAAAGCCCAGCCCCGAACCCCAGTCGTGAATCACGAGCGTGAGGTTGGACCCGATTCCCAGGGCGTCGATGAAGCCGCACAGGTAGCGGTATTGGTCGTCGTAGCTGTACTCGATGTTGGGGTGATCGGACTTTCCCATGCCAATGAGGTCCACCGCAATGCAGCGTCCCTGCCCGCTGAGGTGGGGGACGATGTTGCGCCACAGGTACGACGAGGTCGGGTTCCCGTGCAGAAACAAGATGGGATCACCTTCACCAACATCGATGTAGTGCATGTTCGAACCATGAACCTCGACCGACTTCGACTCGAACGGAAATGCCGCCGAGATCTCGTCGGGCTCAGACATCGGTCTCGGCTTCGATGTAGGTCTTGAGGGCGGTGAGCGATGCTCCGATCGAAGCAAACATTCCACCGACGACCTTTTTAGCGCCGTCGCTTTCTGACATCGAGCTGGCGACGGTGATCGTGAGTTCAGCGGAGACCGTGCAGCGTTGGTCTCCGTCGGGCGTGACAGTCCAGGTGTTGTGGAGCCTCTCGATGAACGGCGGAACGTTCTCGGCCTCCAAGGTGTAGCTGAGCATCCGGGTGGGTGCGTCGTAGTCGACGATACGGACGTCTGCCTTGCCGAGTCCTTCGATGTCAAGCACTCGGCCACCGTGGCGGCTTCCGTTGAGGCCGTGAGGCGTCGCGGGATTGGCGGCCGACGAGATCACGCCCGGGGTCCACGCGGCGTTGTCGAGAAACCCATCGGCAAGGACCTCCCAGACGTCCGTGGCGGCGTTGTCGATCGAGACGGTCGAGATGTTGGTGCTGAAGCTCATGGCAATTCTCCTTTAATTGTGCAACAAGTGTTGCATAACCATTATTAGCTGGGAGATGCGAGAAATACAACACCTGTTGTAGAATTTGGTTGAGAACCACCCCGCCTGAGCGAAAACCGAAAAGAGATGGCAAATGGCCCGACCGCGAGCGTTCAACGAGTCCGAACTGCTGCAGACGGTCATGGTTGCGTTCTGGCGTCACGGCTACGGCGCAACCACTTACCGCAGCCTTGAAACGATGTCAGGGGTAGGGATACGGAGCTTGGCCAACACCTTCGGCGAGAAGGACGAACTCTTCACCAAAGCGCTCGCCCACTACCGGGCTTTTGTGGCCGCCAACCTGGCCAACAATTTCAATCCGCCATCGGTTGACGCGATCGTCCGCCTGTTTGAACGGGTCAGCTCGCCTGCTGATGGCGACGACCCGCGTCGTGGCGGGTGTCTGATGGTCAACACCCTGTTCGAAATCGAACAACCGCCAGACGCGATTGCCAACGAGATTGCCCAGTACCGCGACCTCTTTCGACACGCGTTCCAGCAGTCGCTCGTGGCCGACAACGTCGCGGATCCCGAGACCCGAGCCGAGTTCCTGATCGGCGTGTTGTGGGGCGCCCTCAGCCAGATTCGGCTCACCAAAGACACCGCTGCTGCCACACCGATCACCACCATCGTGATCGAAACCGTCCGCAGCTGGACGCCAGACAACTGATCGTCGGCGGCCTAAATTCCTACGATGAGTGGGGTTGTGCCAACATCGATCTGGTGAGAACGTCGAGCGTCCTGTCATGCTGAAATCGCTTGGCGCAACCATGGCCCAAGTGACGCAGCGGCTACGCGCGGACGTCCCGCAGAGCGAGCTGGGGCGGTACGACCGAGCGCAACACGTTGCCCACCGCGCGGCGCGTCGTCGACGTTTGAAGACAGTCGTTGGACTGAGCGTGAGTTTCGTGGTCATGGTCGGTGTGTTCAGCTCGGCGTTCCACGAGTTGATGGATCGAGAGGGCCGCTCCTATTCGTGGGCGACCAGCGTGTATTGGACGCTGACGACGATGACGACGCTCGGGTTTGGCGACATCACTTTCGAGTCGGACGCCGGGCGTCTCTTCTCTGTGGTCGTGTTGCTCTCGGGATCGGCTTTCCTGCTCGTGATGCTCCCGTTTGTGTTCATCCAGTTTGTGTTCATCCCATGGATGGACGAGCGTGACCGCCGGCGTGCGCCGAGCGCGCTGCCGGCATCGACCTCCGGCCACATGATCCTCACCTCGCTTGGGCCGGTCGAGGCGGACCTGATTGAGAAGGCTGACCAAGCCGAGGTGCCGTACGTCATCATCGTGGAAGATGTGGACCACGCTGGTCGCCTCCACGATGAGGGCCGAACCGTGATGGTGGGAGCGCTCGATGACCCGCACACCTACCACAATGCCCGCGTGGCGCAGGCTGCGATGGTGGTGGCGACACAGAACGACCAGACCAACACCAACATCGCGTTCACCGTTCGAGAGATCGCACCCAATGTCGACATCGTCGCAAGTGCCAACTCGCCTGCGTCGGTCGACATCTTGGAGATCGCTGGCGCCAACCGCGTCGTCCAGTTGGGTGAGATCCTCGGCGCGTCGATGGCGGCCCGCACGCTCGGACTCGGTGGACAGAGCCATGTGATTGGCAGCTTTGCTGGCCTCCAGATCGCCGAGGCCGGAGCGATTGGAACCGACCTCGTGAACCGAACCCTCAATGAGACCAGCCTGCGGGAGCGGTTCGGGGTGGGGATCGTCGGGGTGTGGGATCGCGGCGAGTTTGCGATTGCCACGGCCGAGACCCGGCTCCGTGAATCATCGATGCTGCTACTCGCTGGATCCACCGAACAGCTTGCGGCGTTTGACGCCGCGTACGTGACCGACTCGCCGACTGCGAAGAACGCGGTGATCATCGGCGGTGGGCGTGTCGGCCGGGCGGTCGGGCATGCGTTCGCCGCGCAGGGCATCGATTTTGCGATCGTTGAGCAGTTACCTGAGCGGCAACGCGACGGCGTGAGGTATGTCATCGGCGACGCTGCCGACCGGCTCGTTCTTGAAGAGGCCGGGATCAACGACGCCGGGGCTGTGCTGATCACGACCCACGACGACAACGTCAACGTGTACTTGACCCGTTACTGCCGTGGGCTGCGGCCCGACGCTCGGATCGTGTCCCGGTCGCGGCTGGACCGCAACGTGTCGACGCTGTACCGCGCCGGGGCCGATGCCGTGCTGTCGTATGCGGGCACCGGGTCGGGTGAGATCTGGAACCACTTCAGAGGCGACGAGACGTTGTTGGTCGCCCACGGTCTCAATGTGTTCCGCACGCCAATCCCGCGCGAGCTCGCGGGTGCGACGCTGGCGGAGGCGCATGTCCATCGGCGCACACAGTGCAACGTTGTGGCAGTCGAGTTCGCCGGCTCGATCCAGGGAAACCCGGACGCCCACGCTCCATTGCCAGCTGAAGGCGAACTGGTCCTCGTTGGAACCGACCTCGCGGAAGCCCGATTCTCCGAAGTGTTCCCCCATGCCCGACACCGACCGCTATTCGACCGGGTCCGACGCTGAACCTCGCCAGTGCGAAGCGGGCGTCAGGAATCAGGTGTGAGATGAATGTCGTACGCGCAGGTGTGGGCACCGCTGGTCTTGTGGGTGATCCGTTGGACGCTTGCCTCAGGAATCAAGTCGCGGAGGTAGTCGAGTTCGCTGGCGCAGGCCTGCGGATACTGGTTCGCAACGGCCCAAATGGCGCAGTTGTGGAGGTTGATCCGATAGTGCCCTTCGGCGACTGCTTCGAAGTCGGCGAGGTAGCCCTGCTCGTCGAGCAGTTGGGTGAGGATGGCGACTTGCTCGTTGACGGGTTTGCCTGCAAGCCGACGCTCGGCCACATCGACCATTCGGTGCCGCCGACGATCGAAGACTCGGCCAATGAGGGCTGGCTCTTCGGCTTCCATGTGCCCGAGGAGCTCGATCGGGAGGCTTTCGGCTGCTGTTGCAAAGAGGGGTTCGGTGAGCGTTGTGGCACGGTACCGCTCGGCCGGGCGGCCAGGATGCCCATGATCTTTATGCGATGTGACCAGCCCGGCGGTCCGGAGGGCGGCGAGGTGCTGGCGGACCGCGCTCGATGAAATTTCGAGTGCAATCGCGAGCTCGTCGGGGGTGGCTTCGCCGTGACGTTTGAGGATTTCAAGCACATGACGCTGCGCCGGCGACAGATCAACGGCATGCTTCATGTTGGCCAATCATACTCACGAGTTGCACTATGCGCAATTGCGCAAGGTGTATGTTGCAAAATTGTCCGAAAGTCGATAGAAATTACAGCAGCGGCGACTCAGTCTCCGCTTACACAAGGTCTGGTCAGCCCCTGAGGTAGGCCAGTCGAAAGGAGCCCCCCATGAAGGTTTGGATCGATCAGGATCTCTGCACCGGAGACGGCCTCTGCGAGGAGATCGCACCCGACGTCTTTTTCGGAATGGACGACGGTCTTTTCTATGTCAAAGAGACCGCTTCAAATTTCGGCGCTGAAAAATTGTTCGACGGCACCGCCAACCCGGCAGGAGCCGAGGGCATGGCGCGTATCCCGGATGGCGGCCTCGAGAGCGTCATTGAATCCGCTGAAGAATGTCCCGGCGAATGCATCTTCATCGATGTCGAAGGGTGACGATTTCTGATGAGTGAAAGCACCCGCACAATTGAGGAGCTGACGTCGGCCGATTACGAGTACGGCTTCAGCACCGACCTCGACACCGACATTGCCCCACCTGGGCTCGATGAGAGCGTTGTTCGCCTCATCTCGTCGAAGAAGGATGAGCCTGAGTGGCTCCTTGAATGGCGCCTGAAGGCCTATGCGGCGTGGCGTGAGATGGAAGAGCCTGACTGGGCCAAGCTCGAAATCGCTCCGATCGATTACGAGTCGATCAGCTATTGGGCTGCACCGAAGAAGAAGCCTGTCCTTGACAGCATGGACGACGTCGATCCTGACATTCGCGAGATGTTCGACAAGCTCGGCATCCCGCTGCACGAGCAGAAGATGCTCAGCAACGTCGCGGTCGATGCAATCGTCGACTCGGTGTCGGTGACCACGACGTTCAAAGCAACGCTCCTCGAAGCTGGCGTAATTTTCTGTTCGTTCTCTGAGGCGGTCAAGGACTACCCCGATCTGGTGCGTGAGCACCTCGGCTCGGTTGTGCCGTTCCGTGACAACTTCTTTGCGGCGTTGAACTCAGCGGTGTTCTCCGACGGTTCGTTCTGCTACATCCCGAAGGGCGTTCGCTGCCCGATGGAACTGTCGACGTACTTCCGGATCAACGCGATGAATACCGGCCAGTTCGAGCGCACGCTGATCGTTGCCGAAGACGATTCCCATGTCTCGTACCTCGAAGGATGTACTGCGCCGCAGCGCGACGAAAACCAACTGCACGCTGCCGTTGTCGAGCTCGTTGCCAAGGACCGTGCCGAGATCAAGTACTCCACGGTGCAAAACTGGTATCCCGGTGACGAGAACGGCGTCGGTGGCATCTACAACTTCGTCACCAAGCGAGGACGTGCCCACACCGACGCCAAAATCTCTTGGACGCAGGTCGAGACCGGCTCAGCAATCACCTGGAAATACCCGAGCGTGATTCTGCAGGGTGACCGCAGCATCGGCGAGTTCTACTCCGTCGCGCTGTCGTGTCGCCGCCAGCAGGCCGACACCGGCACCAAAATGATTCACATTGGCAAAGACACCACGAGCACGATCATCTCCAAGGGCATCTCTGCCGCCCACGGCCAAAACACGTACCGCGGCTTGGTCAAGATCCTGCGCTCTGCGGAGAACGCTCGCAACTACACCCAGTGCGATTCGTTGCTCCTCGGCAAAGAGTGCGGGGCCCACACGATTCCGTACATCGAAGTGAAGAACCCGACCGCCCAGGTCGAACACGAAGCTTCTACGTCGACGGTTGGCGAAGACCAGCTCTACTACTGCCGCCAACGCGGCATGACCGAAGAAGACGCGATGTCGATGATCGTCAACGGCTTTTGCCGCGAAGTATTTAACGAACTCCCGATGGAGTTCGCCGTCGAAGCTCAGCGTCTGTTGAGCATCAGCTTGGAAGGAAGTGTCGGCTAATGCTGCACGTCAACAACCTCACCGCCGCCATTGGTGACAAACAGATCCTCAACGGTCTCAACCTCGATGTCGGCGCGGGCGAAGTCCACGCAATCATGGGCCCGAACGGCTCGGGCAAGAGCACGTTTGCGCACACCCTTGCCGGGCGCGATGGCTACGACATCACTGGCGAAGTCACGCTCGACGGAGCAGATCTCCTCGATATGGAACCCGAAGCGCGCGCCGCTGCCGGTGTCTTTATGGGCTTCCAGTACCCGGTCGAGATCCCCGGCGTCAACAACATGTACTTCTTGCGAACCGCGCTGAACTCGGTGCGGCGAGCGCGT
>JBLIKS010000076.1:0-10156 GCA_047635555.1 Candidatus Azotimanducaceae bacterium | reverse complement strand
TCAACATGGGCTCGAGCACTCGATCGGCGAACTGACTGGCCTGACGCGGATCGGTGGTTCCGTCGCCCTCTCCGAGCGCCGCGTCCGGAACGTGATACTCGTCCTCGCCGTCTTGCCGGTTCATCAACTGCGAGGAGATGACGACGGGCGCGGCGTCGTCGAGCAGCGTGACCTCGAACGTCATCGCTGCGACGTGGCGGTGTTCAAAGCTCACGAGGCGCGTGGAAGCCACACGGACCCGCTTACCGCCGGGCGTCCGCCAAACGAAGCTACGGGTTAACTCGCCGGTACGAAAGTCGAGTGTTCGCTCGTAGTCGATGAGTTCGGCACTTTCGAGCAGAAGTGGCTCGTCGTCGACGTACAGCTTCATCAGCTTGGCGTCGGGAGCGTTGACGATCGTCTGACCAGTCGTGGCGAATCCGTATGCGTTCTCGGCGTGCTTGATCTGCCAGGTTTCGTGGAACCCGTTGACGTAGGTGCCGTGGGAGTGAGCGTTGCGCCCTTCTTCCGGGTTGGCGCGCATGCCGAGGTAGCCGTTGCCGACAGCGAACAGCGTCTCGGTGTGGCCGAGGTCGCTATCGCAGTATTCGAGTTCGGTCAGCCGCCACGGGTCGACGGGAAATCGATATTCGGGAAGGGGAGTTGGGTTGGCCATGTCAGTTCAGCAGTTCAGTAGTTCGTCGAGGTCGGCAACAACGAATGTCGCGCCGTGGTTGAGGAGCGCCTGCGGGCCGGCGCCTCGATCGACTCCGATAACCACCGCAAAGTTTCCGGCTGCGCCCGCGGCGACGCCGGAGGTGGCATCTTCGACGACCACTGTTCGTGCCGGGTCGACGCCGAGGCGTTCGGCACCAAGCAGGTAGCTGTCGGGAGCGGGCTTACCGGCAAGCCCTTGATCGGTGGCGACAATGCCGTCGATCACAACGCCGAATCGGTCGCTGAACCCGGCAGCTTGGAGGACCGCAACGGCATTCTTCGACGACGACACAATGGCGTCGGGAATCGATGCGTTGACCAGGAGCTCGAGTGTGGCCGCCGAACCGGGATACGGTGCGATGCCGTCACGTTCGAGCACTTCGTTGAAGAGTGCGTTTTTGCGGTTACCCATTGCGCAGACCGTGGTGTCTCCCGGAGCGTCAGACGGATTGCCGTCGGGGAGCGTGAGGCCACGCGAAGCGAGAAACGATCGGACGCCGTCGTAGCGCGGCTTGCCGTCGATGTATTGGAGGTAGTCGGCCTCGGTGTATTGGTAGTCGGCGAACAGTTCGCCCCACGCGTACTCGTGAATCTCGACGGTTGGTGTGATGACGCCGTCAAGGTCAAAGAGCACTGCGTCGTAGTCGGTCCACCGGAAGGTGGCTGCCGTCGGTTGGTCCATCATCATGAGGCTACGCGACCGGCCAGAGCTGTGTATCGGGTCAGGCCCGTTTGGCCACTGTTGAAGAGACGCCCGCCCCTTCTACTCTTCCTGCGTGACTACTGGGCGGTGAGGTCGAGCGCGCGTTGCTTCAGGGCGCGGTAGTCGAGCTTTCCATTGTTGGCACGCCCGACCGTGTCGATTTCGAAGACAGCCTTTGGGGCCTTGTAGGCAGCGAGGTTGGCCTTGACGTGATCGCGTAGCTCTTGTGATTCGACGGAGGCGCCAGGGTGAGTTTCGATGAGCGCAGTGATCGATTCGCCCCACTTCTCGTCCGGCAACCCCACGACTGCGGCGTCGGCAACGGCGGGATGCCGCTTCAGGCACTCTTCGACTTCTTCCGGGTACACCTTTTCGCCACCGGTGTTGATGCATTGGCTTCCGCGCCCGAGGAGGGCGACAGTGCCGTCGACTTGGACCGTGGCGTAGTCGCCCGGGATTGAATAGCGCTCGCCGCTGATGATCACGAAGGTTTCGGCCGACTTGGCCTCGTCCTTGTAATAGCCAATCGGGGTGCGGCCGCGGAGGGCCACCCGGCCACGCTCGCCAGAGCCCGGGACGACGTCGTTGCCGTCGTCGGTGATGACTCGCGTGTTGGGGCCAAGTTGGAACTGGGCAGTCTGACGGTTCGGGTCGCTGACGGACTCGGAGGTCGTCGTGTTCGTCGCCATGCCGATTGCTTCGCTCGAGCCGAGAGCGTCGACCATGATCAACCGATCGTTGTGGCGGAGCAGGCCGTCCTTGGTCTCTTTCGACCACATAACGCCGGACGACACGATGACGCGGAGCGAAGAGATGTCCCAACGATCAGGCTCGGCCTCGAGAGCCTTGAGGATCGGTTTGGCGAACGCATCGCCGACGATCGACGTTGAATTGATCTCGTACTGCTCGACTGAATCGAGGAATTCCGCGGCGTTGAAACTGCGGCCCACGATGGTGGTGATACTGCCGCCGACCATCAGGTTGCTGATCGAATTGAACAAGCCGGTCCCATGCATCAGAGGTGCCCCCGGCATGTTGCGCGGTCCGGGCTTGGTAGCGCGTGTTTCAACAGCATCGAGGTCCTGCTCGGGCGGAAGTCGCATGCGATTGTTGGCGTCGAGTACGCCGAACAAGTCGTCTTGGCGCCACATGACGCCCTTCGGCATACCCGTGGTGCCGCCGGTATACAGGAGCATCAGGTGGTCGCCCGAGCGGCCCCATGGCCCCGACACGTTCTCGTCGGTTCCAGCAACGGCAGCTACCTCGTAGGGCGTTGCCCAGTCGGGGCACGAGCCAGCGTCATCGTCGACCCAGAGCCATGTCGTGATGCGCGGGACGCGAGAACGGATGGCCTCGATCTGGTCGACAAACGTTCCGTGGAAGACCACGGTGGTGACGTCGCCATTGTCCCACAGGTAGACGAGCTCGTCAGCGGCATACCGATAGTTGGTATTAACCGTGGCGAAGCCCGCCTTGAACGCAGCAAAGGTCGACTCGAGGTACTCAGGACAGTTGTAGAGGTACTGGGCGACCTTGTCCTGTTCCGCTGCTCCGGGCGCAGCGAGCAGGGCAGCCGCAACGCCATTGGCGCGCCGGTTCATCTCCGTCCAGCTGATCTGGCGAGCGCCTTGCTGCTGGGCGAGTGCATCGCCGAGTCCACTGGCAATCGTCTCCCAGACGTCGGCGAGATTCCATCCCGTTTCGTTGGGGCTTGAGTCGATTGTCGTCACGACGCACGACGGTAACCATCTAGCTGGGCGGTCCCTGCATTAGCCGGTCGTATGCGGCCGCAACAGGGGAGTGTTCGGACATCGCACCCCACATCGATTCGATCCACCAGGTGGCTCCGGCGTCTTTGTATGCGCTCGGCGAATGCTCGGTGCCCTTGCCCTCGACGACGATGTCGAAGTCGTCGCCGGTGTTGGGGTGCGCAGCAATCTCGGCGCGCAGTGCAGCGACATCGTCAAGCGTTGGTTGGCGGATGCCCATCTCGGTCGACTCGTCGATGACTTGGGGGATGATTCCGTCCCAGCTGAGTGCACGTCGCATCGACTTCGGTCGGCCGAGGGCTCCAACGCACCAGATGGGGACGCGCGGTTGCTGGACGGTGTGGCCGATCGTTGGAAATTCGGTGGACTGCACCGTGTAGTGCGTGCCTGCGTATTCGAAGGGCTGGCCCTGCCAAAGACCGCACATAACGTCGAGACACTCGTCCATGAGCTTGGCGCGCACCTTGCGGTTGCACTCCTCGCCGAAGGTGTCGAATCCACTGCTGATCGCTCCGAGGCCGACCGACAGGGTGACCCGACCGTCGGAGAGGCGGTCGACGGTTGCCACCTGGCTCGCTAGTTCCCACGGCCGACGGCGTGATGGGGCTGTGAGCATCGTGCCCAATCTGATCTTGGAGGTACGGACAGCGGCGAGGCCGAGCGAGATCCACGCGTCGACACCCCAGACCGGTTCCCACACGAAGAGGCCGTCCCAGCCGGCTTGTTCGGCGGCAGCCGCGAGGTCCCCGACGTCGGTGGCGTCAGCCCACGGAATCACAAAACCAAACTTCACGTTCTCGACCTCCTGCTGCCGACGCTAGATCACATCGACCCGACGCGCCGGAAAACCTCGTTTGCGTCGAGCTTTTGGTGCGTATGCCAACCGATTTGTCGACGCAAACTATGTGAGGCGGTTGGCGCTGGGTTCTACAGTGCAGCGATGGTCACGCTCGTTGATGCCGCACACGATCTCATTGAACTCATCGAGGCGCACGCCGATCTTGCGGAACGCAACCGGCGGTTGCCCGGCGAGACCGTCAAGGCGTTGACCGATGCGGATTTGATGCGGATGTGTGTGCCAGCGCAATACGGTGGCCCAGAGGCGGACCCGCTCACCCTCTTGGAAGCAATCGCCACCCTCGCTTTCGCCGACGGCGCAGCCGGGTGGTGCTCGATGATCGCCTCCACCACGTCGTCGATGGCAGCGTTCCTGCCCTCGAGTGCCGCACAGCAGATCTACGGAGACCCGCAGGTGGTCACCGGCGGCGTCTTCGCGCCGAACGGCAAGGGCCGCGTTGTATCAGTTGATGGCGTCGACGGATTGAGCGTCGACGGCCGTTGGGCCTGGGGAAGCGGAACGCAGCACTGCCAATGGGTGCTCGGTGGAACCCGCTGCGACGATGGCACATTCCGCCTGTGCTGGTTTCCGCAAAGCGACGTCACCTTCCACGACACCTGGCATGCCTCTGGGATGCGCGGATCGGGTTCGCTCGACTATTCAGTTGAGGCTGCGTTCGCTCCCGCCGAATTCACCATGCAGCCCGGCGTCACTCACCCAGTGGTCGACACGCCTCTCGCACGGTTCCCGAACTTTGCACTCCTCGCGGCGGCCGTGAGCGCGGTCGGCCTCGGTATTGCACGGCGCGCGCTTGACGAGGTGATCGAAACAGCACAGGGAAAGAAGCCCCAGTACTCATCGAAGACCCTCGCTCAAAGTGGATACACACAGATCGAAGTCGCCCGCGCCGAAGCAAAGCTGCGCTCGGCACGCGCATTTCTGCATGACGAAGTCGGCACCGCTTGGGTAACCGTCCTCGCTGGCGACGACGCAACAATCGAGCAGCGCACCAGCATCCGGCTCGCCGCCACGAATGCGGCAACCATCGGTGCTGAAGTCACCGACACCGCCTTCACGTTGGCCGGCGGTACTGCGGTCTATGACACCAGCCTGCTCGGCCGGTGCTTGCGCGACGCCCACGTCGTTACCCAGCACATTCAGACCGCACCCAAGCTGAACGAGAAGATCGGCCAACTCCTGCTCGGCCAGGACACCGACACTTCAATGTTCTGAGTGTGCAGCTGCGCTGCACGGCCGACTTCGTCGGCCCTGCGACTGGCGTCGCAGACTCAGAAGTCTTCGGGCTGGCGCCCGAATTCGCTTTGCTCTCGGGTCCACGCGGCGCACGCTGTTGGCCCTGTGACTGGTGTCGCAGACTCAGAAGTCTTCGGGCTGGCGCCCGAATTCGCTTTGCTCTCGGGTCCACGCGGCGCACGCTGTTGGCCCTGTGACTGGTGTCGCAGAGCTCCTGTTTACTTGAGCAATGCGATGTCTTCGTAGCGTTTGCCGAGGATCTGGTCGACGTCGCCGCCGAGCCAGTCGAGGCAGGCGGTGAACATCAGCCGGGGATCGAGCTGCGGGCGAAGATCGCCGTCAAAGAGGTCGCCGGTGTCGAGTGCCCCAAACAGCGCGCCGTTGACGGCGTTGCCCATCAGGAACGACACGCCTGCTGCGCCGTGGTCGCAACCCTCGCTGGCGTTCTGCGCGACGCGTCGGCCGAACTCGCTGGTCGTAGCAAGCAACACACGATTGCTCGCACCGGCGTCGTCGAGCGTCGCCCAGAACTGGGACAGCCCGTTCGCCAGATCGGCGAGGAGCGCGGCATGAGTCTCCAACTGGTCGCTATGCGTGTCGAACCCGTTGACTGAAATAGTGACGACACGAGTTCCGACGTCGCCAAGAATCATCTCGGCGGCGACGGCCAGCCCGGTCGTGTACGCACCCGACTGGACCCCGAGCGCATCGCCGTCGCGCTCGGGAGTGCGTGCTCGTACTGCGTCAGCGATCTCGTCGAATTCTTCGATGGCGCCGACCGAATTGACGAACGCTCGCTGAGCGGCAGCAACGATTGGATCATTGCTGGGCTGCTCGCCGAGAGTCCGAATGGTGGCGTTGCTCAGCGTCGACGGGAATGTGAAGGCAGTGACGTCATCGATCACCGTGGCGCGCTGCGAGGCCCCGATGGCTACTTCGCCGACAGCGCCAAGTGACGTGGCGCCGAGGCAGGTGAGTTCGTCCGGCAGCATGTCAAGCCACCGGCCGAGCCAACCGAGGCTGTCGTCGAGTCGGTCAGCACGCGCCCACCGATCCATCGACACGAAATGCGATCGGTTCGGATCGTCGAACCCGATGCCTGCGAGCGTTGCCATCCGCCCGCTTTCCGCAAACGGCAGGAGTGGGCTCAGCGACGGATGCAGGCCGTGACGCGCAAGCGCAGTGCTTGTCAGGATCTCGCCTTCCGCAAGCGACAATGTTGGACGAAGATCGCGATACGCGCCTGTTAACGGAGGCAGTGTGTTGACAGCGTCGTTGCCGCCGCGCAATTCGACGAGCACCAACACTGGTTGATCGACCAAGCCTGCTGAGGCCAGTTCGGGTGGGGTCGACACGGTGGTGACCACGCCTGGGGTGGTGGTGGGTGTTGCAGTGAGCGGAGCGGGCGTTGCTGACGCGGATGGGGAAGATGGGGAAGATGGGAAAGATGGGGAAGATGGGAGGGCCGGGTCGGCCGACCGCGTCGCAGCGCACCCGGAGGCGAGCAGGCCACCCGACAGTGCGAGGAAACGGCGCCGCGAAATGACGATCATGCGAGCAGGCTTTCTGGGCAGATGAGGGCGACGGTGAGACGTGCAACCGGATCGACAGCCGAGCCGATGGCGCTGCGAGTGCTGGGGCCAAACGGCTCACGTAGGCCGAGGTGCTCGGCGAGCTGGTCGACGTCGTTGTCGTCAGCAGCGATGCGGAGCGGCTCTGACGGTTCAGTTGCTGCGGCGATCGCTGCAGCAACGTTGGTCCGGGCAACGAGCGAACTTGAGGTCAGCCATTCGGTTCCCCTGGGCCATCCGTCGACACTGGGAGGGAACAGTGGAACCTGGCCCATCTCGCGAATCGACCGGGTCGCTGATTGACGGAGTCCAGTCACGTCGACGGCAGTGGCGCGAGCGCAGATCACGAGCCAACGGATCGGGTCGAGCACCAGTGTTGCCGACGCACCGTCGAGGCCAAGCTGCAAGGCACGCTCAATGACCGGATCGAGGCGCCGACCGCTGGCCTCGTATGTGCCGATCAAATCGGTTCGGACATCTTCGCCAATGTCGTCGATGAGGTCGCCCAGGTACTCGGAGATGATGCGGTCTGCAACGAAGCCTGGGTGAGCCGGATCGTTGATGATGGCGTCGATGACCGATCCGACGTCATTGACGCCGGTCGCGCCGAGCAACGTTTGTGGTGTGTCATCGTGCCGTCGCGAAACGAATCTTGGACTGCGGTCTCGTCGCTCGGTCGTCCATCCGGTGAGCGCGACCGCAGCCGCCTGAACGTCGGCCTCGGTGTAGTTTCCCTCGCCGAGGCCAAACAGTTCGAGGAGCTCTCGTCCGTAGTTCTCGTTGGGGGCTTCAGCGGTGGATGTCCGGCCGTCGAGGTACACGAGCATGGCCCGGTCGACCGTCAGGTCACCAAGGAGATCGGCGAAGTCGACGTTGCCGGACCGTTCGAAGAGCTGGATCTGTTCGACCATTGCTGTGGGGTTGGGTACCTTGTCCATTGAGCTGACGAGCCATCCATGCAACATCCAGGTTCGGCGATCGTGGAACGGGCGGTCGCTTGCAACGAGGGCACCGAGCCAGGCTCGAACCGCATTGGTGCGGCCTTTGTTCTGCCCATCGAGGTCGACGTTGGCCCAGATGTTGCGAGGCGTGACCGGCGAAGCGAGTAGGTCATCGAGCACCTCGCCAGGGTCGCGTTCGACTTCGGCCTTGAGGTCATTGGGGTGGAGACCGAGCCCAGCTCTGCGGTGGAGCCATCCGACTGCCTGTTGTCTGTCCATGACGCCATCGTCCATGCCGAGAGTAAGGCGCTGGCAAGAGGGGCGCAGGAGCCCGGTGGGAACGCAACGGCGCAGCTCGCATACGTTCCCGTGCATGAAGACGATCTCGCTTGCCCGCACCGGCTATGTGGTAACCGCCACGATCAACAACCCGAACTCGCCGATGAATGCCGTCGACGAGCAGTTGCATCACGACTTCGGCGAGCTGTTTCGCATGCTCAAGATGGCCGACGACGAATTACTCGATGGGGCGAGGGTGATCGTGCTGACAGGATCGGGTCGGGCGTTTTCGGCCGGTGGCGATATGGCTTGGTTCCCTGAACTGCGGTCACCGGATCGATTGACACGATTACGACGCGAGGGGAAGCAGATCATCTGGGATCAGCTCGATGTGGAGATCCCAATCGTGTGCGGGCTGAACGGCCCGGCCGTCGGCCTCGGCGCTTCGATCGCGCTCATGTGCGACGTGATCGTGATGGCCGAGACGGCAGCGATCATCGATCCGCATGTCCAGGTCGGGCTCGTCGCCGGCGACGGCGGCGCAGCAATCTGGCCGCTCCTGCTCGGCCCGATGGCCGCGAAGCGACACCTCCTGCTCGGGGACCCACTCACCGCCGTCGAGGCACTGCGGCTCGGTGTCGCAGCCGAAATTTGCCCGGCCGTCGATGTTGGGGCGGGGGCCCTCCGGTGGGCGGAGCGAATCGCAGCGCAGGCGCCGCTCGCGGTGCAGGGTACGAAAATTGCTGTCAACCAGCAATTGAAGCAAGCGTTGCTGACGAGCTTCGATGTGTCGATGGCCCTCGAGATGCCGTGCTTCAACTCTGCTGACCACGCAGAGGCTGTTGCGGCTTTCGTCGAGAAACGCACCCCCAAGTTCGAAGGCAAGTAGGCGAAGTCCAGACGTGATTACACACCGGGCTGAACGTGGTTTTGTCACACCGAGGTCAGACCAAGGTGTGACAAGGTGCGACAACGGCGAGTGAGATCTGAGATGAGAATATGTCTGAGGCCAAGCCGTGCTCAGGGATGCATCGTGGGCTGATGTCAAGCTGGTACTGGGTCATGGATATCAATGTGCCTATTGTCACGTCATGAGTGCCATCACGAACGTCGCCGGAATCGTCCGAACACACGGTGTGGGGAGGCCCGAGCACACCGCTTTGGTCGAAGGGCAACGGCGTCTGTCCTGGGCCGACGTGTATGAGCGTGCGCAACGAACTTCTCAAGCGCTTGCGTCGGTCGGCGTTGGAGCTGAAGACCGTGTGGCATTCCTCGATAAAAACGGCATCGAACACTTCGATGTGTTCTTCGGTGCGTCGCTCCTCAACGCCGTTGCAGTCGACGTCAACTGGCGCCTTGCTCCGCCGGAAGTTGCCTTCATCGTCAACGACGCGCAAGCCAAGGTGCTCGTTGCCGGGCCTGATTTCGTACCGATTCTTGATGCCATTAAGGACGAGTTAACGTCGACGACGAAAATCCTGGTCATCGGTGGGGTTGGTGAAGCCAACGGGGGCTACGACGACTTCGAAACCTGGATCAACGGTTTTGATGCCGAAGACCCCGGCGTCGAAGCGGTCGGCGGCGACGTCGCATTCCAGCTCTACTCGTCGGGCACGACCGGCCGTCCCAAGGGCGTCATGCTCTCCAACGACAACTTCTTCAGCTTGCTCCCGGTGGCCAAGGAAATCTGGGAGCTTTCCGGCGATGCGGTCAACCTCGCAGCGATGCCGCTTTTCCACATCGGTGGCGGCGGCTGGGCGACGGCAGGCATGTACGAGGGTTGCACGACGGTGATCCTCCGCGAGCTCGACCCGGCTGGTCTGATCGACCTGATTCAGAACGAAAAGGTCACCCATGGCTTCGTCGTGCCAGCAGTGCTGCAGTTCATGCTGATGATGCCGAACATGGAGGGCGCCGACTTCTCCAGCTTGAAGATCCTTGTCTACGGAGCGTCGCCGATCAGCGAAGAAGTGCTCGCAGCCTGTGTCGAGAAGTTTAAGCCGTGCAAGTTCTGGCAGGCCTATGGGCTGACCGAAACGACGGGCGCAGTGTTCAACCTGCCGCCCGAAGACCACGATCCGAATGGGCCGAACAAGCATCGCCTG
>JBLIKS010000075.1:0-10175 GCA_047635555.1 Candidatus Azotimanducaceae bacterium | reverse complement strand
GACGCGATGATCGACGGTTGGGCGGCGCAGAAGGTGAGCCGGAACCTGGCCGCCGAGACTGTCGCTCCGTCGTTGTCGATCGTGAGGCGGTTTCAGGAGCATTCGGGTGAGTTCCCGTGGGCGTGGACGCCTGCGCATTTCGAGGAGTGGACGGTCGATCTGCGCACGGTGCGCGGGTGTGCGTTGTCGACGACTCGGAGCTATCAGGCGATCGTGCGGATGTTCTTGCGTTATGTGTGCGATCCGGTCTACGGGTGGGACCGCGAGTGCGAGGCGCGATTCGGATCGTTCCCGACCCAGATTGCGACGCAGTGGAACACCGCTCGGCATCGCAGCGAGTTCGAGGGCCGACCCGAGCGCCGGTCGATGACTCGCGCTGAGTTGGGCCGCTTGTTCGAGGTTGTCGATGATCGGGTGGAGCAGGTGGCCCGTTTCGGTGGCAAGGGCTACGCGTCGACGTATCGGGACTCGGTGATGATCAAGGCCGGCTACGCGTGGGGTCTTCGGCGCCGAGAGTTGGTGCGTCTCGATGTCGTTGACTTCGCTGCGAATCCGAAGGCCCCCGAGTTCGGTGGGTTCGGGGTATGCAACGTGCGATGGGGCAAGGCCATGGCGGGGTCGCCGCCGAAACGTCGTGGTGTGTTGACGGTGTTTCCGTGGGCGGTGACGGTGATGCGTGACTGGATCGAGGAGGTGTGGCCGCACTATCGCTGGGAGAACAGCAATTCGTTGTGGCCGACCGAGCGAGGCGAACGGATGAGCGAACATCGGCTCGGCAAGACGTTCAAACAGCTGTTGCGGCGGGCGGATCTGCCGGAGGAGTTGACGTTGCACAGCCTGCGTCATTCCTACGTGACGCATCTGATCGAGGATGGCTTCGACGGGCTGTTCGTGCAGCAGCAGGTCGGCCACGAACATGCCTCGACCACATCGATCTACACGTCGGTGTCGTCGGATTATCGGACGCGGGTGCTGCGGTCGGCGCTCGACGAAGTGATCAGCCGGGCAACGACGACCAACGGGGACGCGGAAGGTTCGAGATGAAACTGAAAATGCGCTACGAGTGGCGGCTACGGGAGTTGATGGCCGAGCGAGAGATGTGGAAGACCACCGAACTCTCGCCGCTCCTTGCCGAGCGGGGCATCACGATGTCGCCTGCCCAGGTGCATCGTCTTGTCACGACCAAACCGGTCCGGCTGTCACTCGATCTGCTCGCAGCGTTGTGCGACATCTTCGACTGCGACCCCGCCGGGCTGATCACCGTCTCGTCCGTCGACAGCGGCCGACGACGAGTCGCAGGCGGAGAGTTCGGCGAGTGGACCGACCAGCGCCCTCGCCGACCGCCACCAGTCGATCTCGGACCGCCACGATGAACGACGACCGGGTGTGCTGTCGGTGCCATCAGCCGAAACGGCGGATCAACTGCGAGTTCCCTGACGGTCCGATCTGCACCGTCTGTTTCCTGCGTCTCTTGCGTCGCGTCGACACCTGCGAGCAGTGCGGTCACATCGGACCGACACCGGGCCGCACCGGAACGATTCGTCTCTGCTCGATTTGCGCCGGTCTCGGAAGGTTTGCGTGCTCGACCTGCGACGCCGACGACCAGCCAATGGCCGGACGCACCTGCTGCAACCACTGCAGATCACGTGAACGCGTCGTCGCTGCGCTCGACCTCGACGACGACCGGTTTCTGGCGATCAACGGAGCGATCGAGGTACTGGCCCGGCGATCGCCGACCACGATTGGTTCCTGGCTCGACCGAAACACCGACGTCCTTTCCATGATCCGAACGGTCCACACCGACCGGCGAGAGTTCCGCCACGACGATTTCGACACGATCGACCGGCCCGGTGTCGCACGGAATCTCAGGCGAAAGTTCATCGCCGCGAAGCTGCTCGAGGATCGTCATCACGGCCTCGACCTGTTCGACACCTGGACTCGATCATTCCTCGACGACATCGACGACCGCACGCACCGCAAGACGTTGCACGCGTTCATTCGCTGGTCCCAGCGCCGTCGCCTCGAAGCAGCGATCGATGTCGGCACGATCAAAGCCGGGTCGTTCCGCGTCGCACGCCGCTACATCCGAGCCGCCGACCGATTCCTACGCTCGATGCATGCTGCCGGGGCGGACCTGTCTTCTTGCGACCAGCACCTCGTCGACCGGTGGTTCGCCGACGGCAACACCAACGCCAACAGCGTGCTGAGCTTCCTCATCTGGGCGAAACAGCAACGCCTCATCGACCCGCGGATCATGTTGCCCGTCCCGCAGGCCGGCACCGCTGCCGGGATGACCACCAACGAACGCATCGAGGTGATCCGCCACCTGTTCTCGACCGACGAACTGTCGCCCGGCGACAGATTTGCCGGGCTCCTCGTCGCTGTCTACGCGCAACCGGTCACCAAGATCAGCCGCATGCGACGCAGCGAAATCATCCTCGATCGAACGCCGGTGACTGCCCGTCTCGGACAACGAGCGATCGAACTCGACGACCACGTCGCAGCCGTGTGCGCCGAACACCTCGCCAGCAGCGACGCCAGCGAGGGCTGGTTGTTTCCAGGCAAGACAGCCGGGCAGCCCGTCAGCTCCCACGGGCTCGGAGAACGACTCCGACGCCACGGCGTCACCCGAGCCGCCCGCGTCTCAGCACTGCACGATCTGACCCGGCAGGTTCCGAGCACGATCCTTGCCGACCTCATCGGCTACAACCGGTTCGTGATCGCCAACCGCGCCGATGTCCTCGCCGAACCATGGCAGCTCTACGCCGCGCTGGCCGCCGGAGACATGGCAGGCGCTCACGACGTCAAGCCCAAAGCGGCAGCGGGGGCCTGACTGGGAACCTCAGGCCACGCTCGCACGTCCTACAGTCATGACGATGAGAGCGACGGCCATCCGACTGTTGGCGACAGCCCTGGCTATCGCTTTCGTGAGCGTCTTCGGGGGCACTCCCGCAGCGGCCTGCAGCTGCGCTCGTCCTGACCCGTCCGAAGCCTTCCAGCAATCAGACGCTGTGTTCATCGGCGAGATCAGCGAAATTCGCCGCCCTGGGTCTCTGATGCTCAACGAGCAAGAGTCCCGCTACATCTTCTCCGTCGAAACCGTCTTCAAGGGCGACGTCTACGAACAGCAATCGATCGTCACACACGCGCAAGGTCCCACATGCGGCTTGGAGATTTCCGGCCCCGGCCAGTTCCTCATGTTCGCAACCATCGACGGGTTCGGCGGACCCGAGCCAGACGACGGCGAATTCGCATCGAGCCTCTGCAGCGCCAACACCTCAGTCGACATCGAAGAAACGGCCGCCGACTTCGGTGACAGCTACGCACCCATCGCCGGCGCGTCACCGACCGGCAGTGCTGGCCTGGCATCCTTCGCCTGGGGCGCCCTCGCTGCTGGCAGCCTGACGCTGGTTCTGTTCGGCTCGATCGCGTTCGTCGGACTCAGGCGCCGAGCCGCCAAGCAAGCCTGAGTCCTCGCCCGGGCGACGCCGAACTCGCCCATCGGGAACACGCCGCTCCACCAGCAACGAGATAATGCAGGCGGGGGATGGGTTTCCAGTCGGTTCGACCGTTCGGCAGGTCGTGCGTATTGAAGGTGGTCGCGAGATTCTCTGTAGCGATCGTCGTGTTCGTGGGCCTGTTGGAAGTTCAGTGACCGTCGGCGTTCGGAGTCGGCGGGCTCAACGACAGGAGAACGAGAATGCCGAGACGAAGCGAGATGCCAGCAGAACGAAAAGCACGGGAGCGTGTGAAGCAGCGCTACGACGCTCAGCTTGCAGCGATCAACGACTTCTTCGCGCGAGAAAGCCGGATAGAGGCGCTGCGCGCTGACATCGCGACCCTCGACACTGAACAAGACGCAGCGGCAGCGAAGCTGGCCGAAGTGACGAGCGTGGCGCAGGCCGCCGAGATCATCGGCTGGCCGCAGTCTCGAGTACGCGAGGTAACCAGCGGGCAGCGCACGTCCGCCTCTGGCGCAAAGGGGTCCAGTACCACGGGGCCGGCGGAGATCGGGGAATGAAGCGCGGCGGACAAGCACATGTATCCGAACTCACTTTGCCGCGTTTCTGGATCGGTCCAGGGGGATGAGCGGCCACCCCGTGCCGAGCAATATCGAGCACGTCGCTGTGCTCATAATGCCGGCTATGGGCGGTGTCAACGGCCGACGCCATGAATAATCTGATCGCTTCGGCAATCGTGCCGGGCGTATGGATCAGGTGCTCAAGGATGCGAGACGTCAGGAGCGGCGGCGTCACGCCAGAGAGCCGTGAATCAATCCGCTCAGGTCGAAGCGGGGTCGCATGAGACGATGCGATCCATGCTTGTGATGGTTGACCTCGATAACACGCTGCTCGATCGGCACGCTGCTGTCGCAGCCTGGATCGACGAGTTCGTTCTCGAGCGAGCCCTCCCGTCCGGTGCGGCCGAATGGATCATGACGCAGGACCGAGATGGATATGCCGATCGACGAAGCGTGTTCGGCATGATTCGCGACAAGTTCAAGCTCGGGTCATCAGCCGAATCGCTGCTTGCTGACTACAGGCAACGTGTGGTCGAACTCTCGAGCTTGACGCCAGGCGCTGCACAATGTCTCGAACTGCTTCGCACCGCCGGTTGCGCGATAGCAATCGTGTCCAACGGATCGAGCGGTCAGCAACACGGGAAAATTGAGGCCCTTGGCCTTCGCTCGCGCGTCGATGCTGTCATCGTGTCTGGGGATCTCGGAATCGCAAAGCCCGACGCCCGCGTCTTTCAAGCCGCAGCAACCTCGACCGACACCACGCTTGAGGGCTCCTGGATGGTTGGCGATTCGCCCACTCACGACATTGTCGGCGCTTCGCAATGCGGAGTCCGGACCGTATGGCTGCACCGCGGGAGACATTGGACCGAGACGACCATTGAACCAACCATCACGATTTCCTCGCTCGAAGAATTGGTGCCTGCAGTCCTGGGAGTCGACGGATAGGAACGGCGGTGGTGCTCACCTGATGTGAACATACGGTCCGAGACGTGATCGTTGTGCGCAAGGATGCGGGTCATGGATTCGGTGTTGGACGTGCCGCAGCCGTACGTCGTTGTTGTCTCTGGCCCACCCGGGGCCGGCAAGACCACCCTCGGCTGGGAGCTCTCCCGGCGGTTACACGTTCCGTTTCTCAGCCGCGACGATGTGAAGACCAGCCTCCACGTCACTCATCGAAGCAACGACCCCGACGAGGTATGGCGATTCGCTGGACTGGCGTTCGACATCTTCTACGAAACGATTATCCGTCTCGCAGACGCTGGGGTGAGTCTTGTCGCCGAGGCCGCCTTTCACGCCGGTTACGCGGAAGAACCGATCTCCCGCCTCGCCACGCATTGTCGGGTGATTCACGTCCTGCTCACAACTGATGGCCAGGTTGCCCTCGACCGCTACACGAAGAGAGCGCGAGCGGGAGAACGTCACCCCGCTCACAACGATGAACAATTTGCTTCCGACATGGCCTCCGGGGCCAAGGAAGTCGGCGTGTATCGAGTATCTCTTCCCCACCCGACACTTGAAGTCGACGGTGCCGATGGTTGGCAGCCTTCCATCGACGAGATCGTGTCGTTCGTCAACAAGTCCCGATAGCAAACTCGCGTCGACTGCGACTCACGACCGGCGCCTCTCGCCTGGCGCGATTTCATTGGTCTGATTGGTGCCCGCCAGGTCGCTGCGAATCAATCCAACTCTCGACGCCGTCCATGGTGGACTGGAAGGCGTCGCCGAGGTCAATCTGAAATCTGTTTGCGAGCACGAGGAGCACCCAGAGGCAGTCACCAAGTTCGTGTCTGACCTCGTCGATTGGCGCCTCCTGGCGCGCTGGGCGGATCCCCTCAACCCGCTGAACCGCCGCCGCCAGGTCTCCAACGTCGGTCACGAGCCCAGAAATCAGGTCAGCAGTCGTCCACTCTCGCCCATAGGTCGCTGTTTCAAATTCACGGAACCGGCGACGAACATCGATGGCTCGGTCTTGCATGTCGGAAAGCTCCATCTGCTCAGTCTTGCTGCTCACCTCACGTTGGTGGTCACCGGGCACTCGGCACCACCACGACCCCTCGAACCACAACATTTGTCCGGAGATGGAGCCCGTAGGTGACCAGGCAGAAGCGTGAGAAGCGCTTTCGAGCCTGATCGATCCACCCACCGATGGCACGATGGCTGGGTGATCGTTGTAGTTGAGGGCCCAAGTGCAGCGGGAAAGTCGACTTGGGCAGCATCACACGGGTCTGAGCGCGTGATTGAGGAGACAGGCCGCATCGAGGTGCCGGGCGACTTGGCAGGGGAACGTGTAGCGACGTTCTGGACTGAAGCGAACTGTCGCCGCTGGGCTGAGGCGGTCGAGGGCGAGACGAAGTACGGGATCGTGCTCTGCGACACCGACCCGCTGAAGCTGCACTACGACTACTGCCTCGCTCGAATCGGAGCTGCATCCTGGAATAGTTTCGATCTCGGGGTCGCTGCGACCACCGACGCCATCAGACAGAAACGCCTCGGACTCGCCGACATCGTGCTGGTCAGCATTCCGGATGACGAGACCCTGAGGCGACGGCGCGATTCAGACCCGTCGCGGCGCCGACGCAACTTCGACCTGCACCGTCAAGTCGGCCCGTACTTGACCGACTGGTATTCCACCTTGGACCAGATCGAACCGGGTCGAGTCAAATGGGAGTTCCCACCGACGCTTCCTGCGAGCGCCGTTCGGGAGCGCTACGACGTAGACCTCTTTCGAGGGTGGATGGACCTGCTCCCGCGTTCGGTCATCAGCGCGTAACGATCGACAGCAAGTCGGTGACGTCACGCCGCCCGTGATCGGCATCTCCGATCGATTGGTCCGCTCCAAATCGCGCGGGCTGGCAGGCGGCGTACCTCTCCATCGCATGGTGCCTCAGGCGCAGCCGGGAACGTTGTCCGAATCCGCAATGGGCCGATACATCACCGACACGTCCTCTGCCGTCGCTACGAGTTCGTTGCCGTCAGCGGAGAGCAGGACCGATAGGGCAATCAACTCTTGGCCGTCTGCGATTGCTTCTGCCCACTCAGGCGGCGACCAGTCGGTGGTCCGAGACGCTTCGTCGGTCACCCAGCCGGAGCCGTTGATCTGACGACCCAGCACCCGAACCCCACAATGGGTTCCCACGACGAAAGCGTGCGCCTCGCCGGGCAACAGTTGGTCGCCGTCGTCCAATGTCGGAAGCTGACCGTCGATGGAGTTCGCTGGCCCGGACACTCCTGCGGTCGAGTTGCTATCGGAGCAGCCCGTGGCGAGGACGCAGACGACCGCGACGGAACGCAACACTCGGCTGGACCGCATGCGATCAAACGTAGTTGGCATCCTGACGAGTCTACGGTCGCATCCCCCGAGGCAGGAGACTCGGGCAACGTCGCGTGCTCCAAGGCCATTAGAAGAACGAAGCCCGCACGCCGCCGACACGTCCGCCATCGGCACGTCGGCGATCGCCCAACCATCCGGGTACGTCTGCGCGTTGCGGTGGGCTTGGCGTGACCAGCGCGAGAACTCTCTTCGTGGAGTGGCATCGCAGGTGCGACGATACGGCGATGGAAATGGTGAACTCCGAGCAACTCGACTGGCAGAAACTCAGAACTGTGGGAGCGATCGACACCGACGTCCTGCCCGTAGCGGTTCAAGACGCCGACACTCGCGAGATGATCATGATCGCCTACCTCTCGCGCGAAGCGCTGGCAGAGACTGCTCACACCGGACAGGCGGTCTTCTACTCGACCTCTCGTCACCTACTCCATCGAAAGGGCGAGACGTCAGGCGACGTGCTGGAAGTCGTAAGCCTTCGCGCCAACTGCGACTCGAATTCGGTGCTGATGGAAGTACGAAAGCAGGGAACCGGCGCATGCCACGAACGAGATGCCAACGGCAACCACTACACGTCGTGCTTCTTCCGCGAACTGGTACCGGTGGGAGGCGACCCAGGCGAGCAATAGGGCTTGTACATCAGCGACGATCCGCGCTGACGCCGGGTCGTGGTTCACCGGCACCTACGCTCGCGGCGTGAGCGGAGCCGAACACCGACCGTTTGACGCCGTGCTTTTTGACTGGTGCGGGACGTTGGTTGAGTACCCGTTGGACGAGGATCGCTTTCGACCCGTCTTGCAGAAGCTTGGCCGGCCCCACGACGAGACTTCGGTGGCTGAACTCGTCGCGGCCTTCCATCTCGCCCGGCGGCACCCCGAGGCGGTCGAGTCGGACAAGCGCTGCGATCTCTCAGCCGAGAACCACCGCGACACCAAGCTGCTCATCTGCGAACTCGCTGGGATCGACGGTGAGCTTGCCATCGAGATCGGGCGCTCCTACGCCGACTTCGCTACGTACCCGACCTATCCCGAGGTCGTCGACGTTGTCACCACACTTGCTTCCAACGGCGTGAAGATGGCGATCGTCAGCGATTTTCATGTGGACCTTCGCCCTCATCTCGACTCGCTCGGTCTGGCGGGTCACATTTCCGGCTTCGCACTGTCGTGCGAGGTCGGAGTCACCAAACCGGATCCAGCGATGTTTCATGCAGCGATGAACATCGTCGAGGTACCACCCGAGCGATGTCTGATGGTCGGAGACAACCCGAGACCTGACGCTGGGGCAGCCGCCCTTGGCATCGCGACGCTAATTCTCCCGCTGCAGCGCAGTCCGCGGCCGCCGTTGCTGGACCGGGTGCTGTCATTGGTGCTTTTCGATTCCTGACCGGGTGAGGCATCGACAGGACCGTCGCCTCGGGTGCAGAGTTTCGCCTGAACCGGCGTCCATGTTTCCGCCACGACACCCACGCATTTCAACGCTCACCCGAGCGCGGTCAAACCGCTCGGAACGGCACGTCCGCGCTCGGCGACCCGCTCAGAAACGCGCGGACGAACGCATGGTGGTCATCACGCTGATGAGCAGGGTGAAACAATCGCAAGGTGCCCGCAGGACTCGATGGCAACCCGAACCCGATCACGACCCGACAACGGTCTGATGTCATCGACGCAGTCGTCGCGATCATCGCGTCGGCCAAAGTGCCAGAGCATCCACTGATCGTTGCGATCGATGGAATCGATGGGGCTGGCAAGTCAACATTCGCTGATGAGGTAGCGAGCGCGGCCCGAGGACGTGAGATGAGCATTGTTCGCTCAACGATTGACTCATTCCACAACGAGCGCAGCATCCGACACGCCCGAGGACTGACATCGCCACTCGGGTTCTACGCCGACTCTCACGACCTCACCGCACTCCAACGCGAACTCCTTGATCCGTTCAAGCTCGGCCAGGGTGCCGAGTACCGCATCGCCGTCTTCGATGAACCCACCGATTCGCCCGCCAACAGCGAGATCGCCACGGTCAGCGTCAACGACGTTCTGATCTTCGACGGCATCTTCTTGCAACGGTCCGAACTCGCTGCCTATTGGGACATGGTCGTGTTCCTCGACGCCCAGAATCGTGTCGACCTCGAACGACTCGGCCTCGTTCTCGAGAACCTTCCACCGGGCCCCGTCGACGCGGTCGCTCACACGCTGACATGGGCAGCACGGATCGATCGCTACGCCTCGGGCATGCGTCACTACATCGACCTCGTCGACCCCGCCGCGTCCGCCCACATTGTCATCGATAACAACAACATCGGCGCCCCGGTCATCGTCACGAACGGGTGACCTCACCCGATCAGAACGTTCGGCGCCCGGCGCCATCGAGGCCGCGCGTTATCGGCACTTCTTCCTCACCGTCACCCGATCAGATCATGCGGTCGGCCGCCGTGCCTGCGGCGACGCTCGCCGCTGCCGGATAGGCGCTCCTCGAAAGTCAAGGCTGTGAACCCTCTGATCGCTCGTTCCCGAGAGTGCTCACACCTTGCTGAGCTCACCGATGGTTGGCCATGGCGGGCCGTTGCGGAGAAGGTCGAGGATGTTTCGACCGTGCCAACGTCCATCGGGGAACTCGTCCCTCGCGTCCCATCGCCATGCAGCGACCATGGCCAACACAAGACGCCGGCACTCCTGGAGCAGATCTTGATCAAGGTTCGAGTAGCGCTCGGCAACGTCTGGCGGAACATGCGCAACGTCGAATTCGATCGGGCCGCGGCAACAGGTTTCGAGGTCGATGAACACCGGCCCAAACGCTGTGTCGAGGACGTTGCCGGGATGCGGCTCGCCATGG
>JBLIKS010000074.1:0-10559 GCA_047635555.1 Candidatus Azotimanducaceae bacterium | reverse complement strand
ATGAAGAAGATCAGGAAGCGGAAGCCCGAGTACTCGGTCATGTAGCCAGACACGAGTTCTGACTCGGCAATCGGCATGTCAAACGGGCTCTGGGTCAGTTCAGCCTGTACCGCAATCATGAAGATTAGGAAGCCGATGAACTGCGTGATGACAAACGGGTTGCCAATCCAGCCGATGCCGAAGATCTCGCCGGTGTTCTGCACTTCGATGATCCGGTTGAGGTTCATCGAGCCGGCCTGAATGACCACACCGAGGGTGGCGAGCACCATCGGGAGTTCGTAGGCAATGAGCTGCCCGCCAGCTCGGAGGCCACCGAGGAGCGAGTACTTGTTGGCCGACGACCAACCGGCGATGAGGATGCCGAGCACGCTGACCGAGGCAACAGCCAGCGCATAGAAGATGCCGGTCTCAAAGTTCGTGAAGTACGCCTGCGGCCCAAATGGCACCACGACCACCAAGAGGAAAGTCGAGAGGAGCACGATGAGCGGCGCCATCTTGTAGATGCGCACGTCGGCGTTGTCAGGAGCGAGGTCTTCCTTCTGCATCCACTTACCCACTTCGGCCAGCAGTTGCATCGAGCCATACGGCCCAGCTTCCATCGGGCCGAGACGGCTTTGCATGAACGACATCATCTTGAAGAGGAAGATGTACACGATGCCGCCAGCTGGCAGCAGCACGGCGACGAGGCCACCGAGGACGCGCAAAATCGACATGAGCCAGTACGGAATATTCCAATCCGGATACCAGTCCGGGAATTCAGCAGCGAGTTGGGCGAGCATCAGCGATCGATGTCTCCGAGAATGAAGTACAGCGAGGCGAGGATCGTGATGATGTCAGGGACGTACACACCCTTGAGCGCCCACGGCACGATCGAAATGTTATTGAAACTCGCCGAGCGGATCTTGACGCGGAACGGGCCGAGGTCGCCTTTCGAGACGACGTAGTAGCCCATTTCGCCAAGCGGATTTTCCGTTGCTACCCAGGCTTCGCCTTCAGGCACCTTGATGATGCGCGGCACCTTGGTCATGACCGGGCCTGCCGGGATCTGATCGAGCAACTGGCCAACGATCTTGCAGGACTCGCGCGTCTCTTGGAGGCGAATCCAGCAGCGTGCCCACGAGTCGCCGTCGGGATGGGTCCATACCTTCCAGTCGGCGAGGTCGTAACTCAGCGGCAGGTCTTGGTCGCGGCGGAGGTCCCAGTCGATCCCCGACGCACGAGCGTTGGCACCGGACAGGCCGTAGTCCTTCGCGATGTCGGCCGGGATCACACCGATGCCGCGCATGCGGCTTTGGAAGATCTCGTTGCCGAAGAGCAGATCGTCGATCGTGTCGCAGAAATCTTCGAGCTTCTTGACCGCTCCCTTCGTCTCTTGGATCCAACCCTTGGGCAGGTCGTCCTTGAGGCCGCCGATGCGGTCGAAGTTCGGGTGGAAGCGACCGCCGGTGGCGCCTTCGATCAGGTTGAGGATGTACTCACGGTCACGGAACGCCAGGAACACTGGGGTGATGGCGCCCATTTGCACACCGAGGTCGCCGAGGAACAGCGACACGTTCGCGATACGCGACAGTTCGAAAAGAATCGTGCGGATGACCTGAGCTCGCGGCGGCGCCTCGATCTCCATCAGCTTCTCGGCAGCAAGAATGAACGGCACCTCGTTGGCAAAGCTCCCCAGCCAATCGATGCGGTTGATCAGCGAGGTGACCTGTGGAAACGTGCGAACTTCGGTGAGCTTCTCGTAGCCGCGGTGCATGTATCCGGCAACCGGCTCGGCCCAAACGACCTGCTCGCCATCGAGGCGGGCAATGATGCGCAGCGTGCCATGGGTGGCCGGATGCTGCGGACCGATGTTGAGGGTCATGCCCTCGGTCTCGAGCTCGACGTTCAAACGAGCATCGGCTGCCTGGGAGGCGATGTAGCTCAACTGCTGTCGGTCAGTGAGGGTCATGACTCGGCTCCTTCGATGGCGCCCGCAGGCGCTTCTGCTGCTGGAGCATCGGCTGCTTCTTCGAAATCGGGCATGGGCTCGACATCAACAATGCCCGGCCATGGCTTGACCATGCGGGCGAGCAACGGAAAATCCTTCTTGAGCGGGTAGCCCTCAAAATCACCGGGCAGGTACATGTTGCGGAGATCAGGATGGTTGTTGAAACCAATACCGAACATCTCGTGGCATTCGCGTTCATGCCAGTTGGCGCCGGCGAAGAGCTGGCTCCAAGAGTCGACCACCTGGTTGTCATCGGCGACGTCGGCCTTAATGGTGATGCCCACGTGGCGATCGATGTCGGTCAGGCGAGCGAATACCTGCATGCGGGTCTCGCCGCCGGTATAGCCCTGCTTGATCGTCATGTCGATCTTTTTCGGCTCATCGTCAGGATCGTCCTGGCTGTTACCGAACGGCGACGGCATCCAGTCGATTGCCGACAGGAAGCAGAAGTATGTGAACCCCGCAGCCTTCAGCGCCTGGCCCGTAGCGAGCCAGCTCTCGGTGCTGACTCGGACCCAGAGGTCGTCATTCGGCTTGAGCAGCGTGTCGATCAATGCGTCGCCGATGTCGTTGCGCAGCGTGTCGACAATGCCTTCGCGGAGACCATCGCCCGGCAGTGCGGCGGGTGCCGTGTCGCCCTGTGGGGTCTGGGTGTCGTCACTCAATTGGGCCACCGCCAACCACGATTGGTTCTGGGTGCGCGGCCGCAACCTCAGGCATGGGCTCGTCAGAGATGCTGCGTGCGTCGCTGATCAGCTCACCGTCACGGTCGACCTCTCCCGCTTCCATCGCACGGGTTCGCTGGAGCGTGGTGAACTCGTCGCCGCGCCACTTGGCAGCCATGTCTTCGTTCTTGATGCGTTGCTGGAGGAGCACAATGCCTTCGAGCAGCGCTTCTGGCCGCGGCGGGCAGCCCGGGACATACACGTCAATCGGGATGATCTGATCGACACCCTTGGTCACGGAGTAGCTGTCCCAGTACGGGCCACCGCAGTTGGCGCACGAACCCATCGAGATCGCGTACTTCGGCTCGGGCATCTGCTCCCAGAGGCGCTTGACAGCAGGGGCCATCTTGTCTGTCACGGTGCCCGACACGCAGACAAAGTCGGCCTGGCGGGGCGATGCGGGCAGCGGGATGACGCCGAGACGCATGACGTCATAACGCGGTGAACCGAAGGCTGCACCCATTTCGATGGCGCAGCAAGCAAGCCCCCACTGGTACACCCAGAGCGAATACGAGCGGCTCAGGTTGAACAGCTTGGTGAGTGGTGCCGGTAGACGGCCCTTGTCAACGAGACCCATGTCAGATCGTCTTTCTCTGCGTGTTCGGGCGAGTGTGGCAGTTCGTGAAGATCAAACCCATCGAAGGAGTCCTCGCTTCCAGGCATAAATGAGCCCGTCGAGCAGGAGCACGATGAACACGAGCATGGCAATGAGCCCGAACGTGCCGTATCGCTCGCTCGATGCAGCCCACGGGAACAGGAAAACGGCTTCAACATCGAAGATCACGAAGAGCAGTGCGAACACGTAGTAGCGAATCTGGCTCTGCGACCAGCCCATACCGACCGGATCGACACCCGATTCGTAGGCGATGCCCTTGTCGTAGTTGGGCTTGGACGGGCGGATAGCAGCGGCGAGGCCGAGCAGCAGTCCGCCAATGGCGAGCGCTGCCATTCCGAACCAGACAACGTTGAGGTAATCGCGGAGGAAGACCGACATGAAGGTTCAAAGATATCAGGACTGGTGAATTCCTTCCCAACGTCATTGTCAGGTATTCCCGCCATTCGTCACGTTGTGTTCTGATTGAGGCCTCTCTGACAGGCCAAAAAGTCGTCCCTACGGCCGTCTCAAGAGGTCGTCGACGAGGTGGTTGCGGTCCATCAGAATTTTTTCGGGGGTGAACAGACGGTGAAGTCAGGGGCGGCTCAAGGGCTACCGCGACTCAAGGGCTACCGCGACTCAAGGGCGATGCGCTTCTTGCTGGCAGCCCACGAACAGATCGGACAGGCCGTGAGATCATGGCGTTTCGCCGGGCAGTGCTCGCGGCCAAAGTAGATGATCTGCAGGTGACGACGATCCCAGGTGTCTTCGGCGAAAACAGCCTTGAGGTCGCGCTCGGTCTTGTCGACGTTCTTCCCATCACTCAGCCCCCACCGGTCAGCCAGCCGGTGGATGTGCGTATCGACCGGGAACGCCGGGAAGCCAAAGGCACCCGCCATCACGACGCCGGCCGTCTTGTGGCCAACACCGGCGAGCCCTTCAAGGAAGTCCCATTCCGGGATCAGTTCGCCACCGGCATCGAGGATCTGGTGCGCCATGGTCGACAAGTTTCGAGATTTGGTCGGTGCGAGACCGACCTGCTTAATGAACTCGAAGATTTCATCGGGCGAAAGACGCGCCATCTTTTCTGGCGTGTCGGCGACGTCGAACAGTGCCGGGGTGACCTCATTGACCTTCTTGTCTGTGGTCTGCGCCGAAAGCGCGACTGCAACGAGCATGGTGTACGGGTTTCGGTGGTCCAGCGGCACCGGCGGGTTCGGATAGAGATCGTCGAGCAACTTGCCGATTCGGTCTGCCTTGTCCTGACGCTTCATCGTCCGGAACCTACTGGGCCAAGTGATGGAGAAGTCGTCCTGATGCGACGCTCAGTGCACCTTGAAGCGGCTGGAGAGCCGCTCAGCGGCGTCAACGACCAACTGTTGGATGCGCTCGTTGTCGCCTTCGGCAGGAAACCGGTAGCTCGGTGCATTCACGAACAGTGCACCTTCGTATTGCCCGGATGCGCCACGGAACGGCACGTCGATCGCCGTAATTCCCTCACCAAGATCATCAAACGACCAGAGCACGCCGTCGGCCACGATCTGCGCGATGCGACGGCGAAGCTCGTCGACATCGGTAGGGGTCCGGTCGTTGACGCGTTCGAGCGGTTGAGCGAGGTAGCTCTCGATTTCGTTCACAGGAAGATGAGAGAGCAGTGCGACGCCCGCAGGCACCGAATGCATGGGGGCATAAAAACCCGTGCGATCCCTCACCTGCACTGCCTCGTCGGTTTGCTCCACGTTGTCGGCCCAGTACACGTTGCGGCCCGATCGCACCACGAAGCCGGTTGCCTCGCCAGTGGCTTCGGCGAGTTCGAGGAGGAACGGCCGGACGACGGCAGCCATGTTCGCGTCATTGTTCGCGGCATCAGCGAGCGCTGCGAGGCCCGCACCGAGCTCGTATTCGGTGCTATTCGATCGTTGCTGAACTGCGCCCTCGGCTTCAAGCGCAGACAACAGCCGCGACACCGTCGACTTGGGAAGATCGACCCGGTCGGCAATGTCGGTGACCCCTGCGGGGCCGAGTGACAGTTCGCGGAGCACTGCGAATGCCCGTTCAATTGATTGCACGCCTGCCATCTCTTACCTCCGGTGACAGGTGTACCACCTTCAGAGAGATCTTTAACAGTTGCCCCACATTCAGGCTGCCGTGAGTGTTGGGTGGCGTAGTCGTCAGTATCATTCCCGTCACGCCTCTCCCAGAGGGGTCTGGCGTACTGTTTCACGATGCGGTACAGTTCCGCATTGCGGAACAACGGCAATGGGGTCCTCCCGTTCCGCCCACTCTCTGGAGATTGAAAAATGAGCGATGACATCGATGCCACGGGCGATGATGAAGCGATCGACCTCGCACTGCTGAGTGATGAAGACCTCACGCTGCAGATGCATGACGATCTGTACGACGGCATGAAGGAAGAGATCCACGAGGGCACGATGATCCTGCTCGACCGCGGGTGGGCACCTGACCGTGTGCTGAACGATGCGCTCGTCGAAGGCATGCGTATCGTCGGCATTGACTTCCGTGATGGCATCCTCTTCGTCCCCGAGGTGCTGCTCGCCGCCAACGCGATGAAAGCCGGCATGGCGATTTTGCGGCCGCTACTCGCCGAGACCGGTGCCGAATCAGTCGGCAAAGTCGTGATCGGCACCGTCAAAGGCGACATCCACGACATCGGCAAGAACCTCGTGGCAATGATGCTCGAAGGTGCCGGCTTCGAAGTGATCGACCTTGGGATCAACACCGATGTCGACGAGTTCATCGCTGCGCTCGATGAGCACAAGCCCGACATCTTGGGCATGTCAGCGCTCCTCACGACCACGATGCCTTACATGAAGGTCGTTATCGACACGCTGATTGAGAAGGGTCGCCGCCACGACCAGATCATCCTCGTTGGTGGCGCACCGCTGAACGAGGAGTTCGGCGATGCAATCGGGGCCGACGCCTACTGCCGTGACGCAGCTGTGGCGTCCGAGCAGGCAAAAGCACTCGTGACCGCACGACGTGGTAATCCCGAGCCCGCTGGCCCATCGGTCCGCGTCTGACGTGCAGCCCCGTGTGCTGGTCATCGCCTGCGGGGCGTTGGCCCGCGAGCTACTCGCCATCACCGAGCTCAATGGCTTGACCAACGTGACCGTCGAGTGTCTTCCGGCGTCGCTGCACAACCGCCCGAAAGAAATCCCCGAACTCGTCCGCACAAGAATCCGCCGCGCAAGGGGCCAGGTTGGACTCACTGTGTCAGGCACAGTCTGTCCAACAGCAGCCGATCAGCGCCCCAAAGAAAACGGTCACACTGTGCTTGACACAGTGTTTCCAAGCGACAAGGACCTGGTCGACAATGCCCTGCTCGATGACGGGACGCGGCAGGCCTCGGGCCAGTTCGACGAGATCCTGATCGGGTACGCCGATTGCGGCACCGGCGGCCTGCTGGAAAAGGTGTGCATCGAAGAGGGTGTCGAGATGCTGGCCGGCGCTCACTGCTACCAATTTTTTGCCACCCATGATCGTTTCGAACAACTGCAGGATCATGCTCTCGGCAGCTTTTACCTCACCGATTTCCTTGCTCGGAACTGGGAGCGGTTGATCTGGGAGGGCATGGGAATTGCCAAGCATCCGGAGCTGCGCGACATGTACTTCGGCAACTACACCCGGTGCGTCTACCTCGAACAGAGCAACGATCCAAAAGCGTTGGCGGCTGCACACGAGTGCGCCGATCGACTTGGTCTCGAGCTTTTCATCGAACCGACGGGCTACGGCGAACTTGAAACCGCCGTCGTCGAGTTCACAACAAAGGTGGCGCTGACATGAGGAGAACACTGCATGACCTCTAAACCCGACAACGCGGAACCCGACAACGCGGCAACCGGCGACCATCTGGACCAAGGCGAAATGCGCGAGCGCCAGACCGCCCGACGATCGAGCAGACGACGATCTGGCGCTCCATCGGTCAACACGATCTATTGGCGCGACATCCCCGCGCAGCTCACCTCCCGCGGTGGCGATGAGTCCAGCAAAGTGTTACTGCACGCCCGGTTTCAACATGCCATTGACCGAGCGGCAGCTGTTGCTGACCTGACCAAGACCGATGACTACGTCGCGGAATGGCGGACCGAATCGACACCGCTGGCCGACGGCGATATCAACGCCCAGCTCGATCAACTCTGTGCCGACATCGAAGGCCAATACTCCCGAGATCGCCTTGAAGCCATCGTCGCCAACGGCGGCCTCGACGTCCCAATCACATCCGACTAGCCCACTGCCGCACCACTGTCACACCGAGGTCTGACCTCGGCGTGACAGACCTCGGTGTGACACGAACCCGACGCACCAGCAACGAACAGAATCGACACCACCATGACCGAAACCATCATTAGCTCCGCTACGAGGGAAGTCGTCATCGGCTTCAATCGTCCGTTCGTCATGATCGGCGAACGCATCAACCCCACAGGCCGCAAGCTGCTCGCGGCCGAGATGAAGGTGGGCAACTTTGATCGAGTGGCCGCCGATGCCCTCGCGCAAGTCGCTGCGGGCGCACAGATGCTCGACATCAACGCCGGCATCCCGCTCGCCGACGAGCCCGCGTTGCTCGCCCAGGCCATTCAGTTGGTCCAGTCCATCACCGACGTGCCACTGTCGATCGACTCGTCAATTGTCGAAGCACTCGAGGCAGGCTGCGCCGTCTACAAAGGCAAGCCGCTCATCAACTCGGTCACTGGCGAAGACGAACAGATGGAGCGAGTACTGCCGCTCGTCAAAAAGTACGGCGCTGCAGTCGTGGCGATCTCCAACGACGAAACCGGAATCTCCGAAGACCCCGATGTCCGTTTCGAAGTCGCCCGAAAGATTGTCAACCGTGCCGCCGACTACGGGATCCCGTCGTCGGACATCATCGTCGACCCTCTGGTGATGCCGATCGGCGCCCTGGGCCAAGCTGGCCAGCAAGTGTTTAAGCTGCTCCGCCGCCTCCAGACCGAACTCAAAGTGAACACCACGTGCGGCGCGTCGAATGTGAGCTTCGGGCTTCCCGAGCGCAACGCTATTACCGGCACCTTCCTCGCCATGGCGATCTCCAACGGCATGACCTCTGCAATCATGAGCCCGCTCCACGACGAAGTGAAGAAGGCAGTCAAAGCCGCCGACGTGCTCGCCGGCCACGACCAAGACTGCGGCGCATGGATCGCCACGTACCGCGAGGGTGGCGGCCAGGCCGCCGGCGACGCCGCTGGCGGTGCCCCGAAGCGTCGCGGTGGCCGCAGCGCACGCGTCGCAGGCTGACGGACGGATTCGTGTGGCTGGCAACATGACGTACAAGGTCGAGTTCGCACCGTCGGGGTTGTCAGTGACGGTCAGCGAGGGCATCACCGTGCTCGACGCTGCACGTCTTGCCGGGGCCGACCTCGATTCGACATGCGGTGGACGTGGGCTCTGCGGCCGTTGCCAGATCGTGCCCACGAACACCGACGCGCTGACCGCATGGGCCTCGACCGAAGAGGAATACAAGGGCCGCCGACCAATCCTCGATAGTCAGCGTCTCGGATGCGCGGCACAAGTTTGCGGCAACCTCAAAGTCGAGATCCCCGCAGCCAGCCAAGTCCACAAGCAGGTCGTCCGGAAGTCCGTCGACGTCGGCAACATCGAGATCGACCCGCTCGTCCGTCTGCACTACATCGAGTTGGAAAAGGCCGAACTCGGCTCTGACCTGCGCGGGTTGACCGAACAGATCGCCGAACGGCTGTCGATGACCTACGGCGTCACGATGTCGCGCCTCGCAACGCACGTCCTTGCGCTGATTGCACCGGCAGCCAAACGAGGAAACAACACGATCACCGTTGCTGTCCGGCATGGTCACGAGGTCTGTGCCGTCTATCCGGGCTACGTCGACCTGGCATTCGGTATCGCCGTCGACGTCGGCTCGACCACCATTGCGGGCCACCTCGTCGACCTGTCAACCGGCGAGATCCGTGCGACCAATGGTGTGATGAACCCGCAGATCCGGTTCGGCGACGACCTCATGTCGCGCGTGTCGTATGTGATGATGAACCCGGGCGGCGAGGTCGAGCTCACTCGGTCCGTGCGGACTGCACTCGACGAGATGGTCGGCACGCTCATCGCTGAAGCCGGGATTGACCGCGACGTGCTCCTCGACATGACAATCGTCGGTAACCCGATCATGCACCACGTCATCCTCGGCATCGATCCAACGCCCCTCGGCCAGGCCCCATTCCTGCTAGCAACCGACAGCGCCGTGGTCACATCGGCCGTCAACATCGACATCGACGCCCGGTTCTGCGAGGTCTACTTTCTCCCCTGCATCGCCGGCCATGTCGGCGCCGACACCGCTGGCGCGATTCTCGCCGAAGGACCGCACCGCAGCGACGCCCTCCAACTTCTGGTCGACGTCGGCACGAACGCCGAGATCGTGTTCGGCAACTCGGCTCATGTACTGGCCGCCTCCTCCCCCACTGGCCCGGCCTTCGAAGGCGCCCAGATCTCTGCCGGCATGCGCGCCACGGCAGGCGCCATCGAACGGGTCCGCATCGACCGCGACACGCTCGAACCCAGAGTCAAGGTGATCGGCTCCGACCTCTGGTCAGATGACCCTTGCTTCGACGCCGAGACCCGGTCGCTCGACATCTCCGGCATCTGCGGATCCGGGATCATTGAAGTGATGGGCGAGCTGTATCTCGCAGGGCTCATCGACGTCGACGGCACCGTGCGTTCCGACGGACCAAGCAAGACGCCGCGCATCTTCGCCCATGGTCGCACGTTCTCGTACCGACTGTTCGGTGATGCCGACGAACCGGCTGAAAACATCAACGTCACCCAAGACGACGTACGTGCCATTCAGCTCGCGAAAGCCGCGTTGCGCGCTGGCATCGACCTGCTGTGCGAGCACGCTGGCAAGACTGACCCGAACGGCATTGGCTCGGTTCGGCTCGCCGGGGCCTTCGGTGCCCATATCGATCCGCTGTATGCCAAGGTGATCGGCCTGGTCCCTGATGTGCCAGTAGCAAAGGTGGCATCCGTTGGCAACGCTGCCGGAGCCGGTGCTGTTCGAGCCTTGGTATCGGCCAGCCAGCGCGCCGAGATCGAAGAAACGGTGCGACGAGTGCACAAGATCGAAACTGCGACCGAGCCACGGTTTCAGGATCTATTCGTTAACGCCATGGGGTTCCCCCACACGACCGAACCGACGCCGAACCTGGCAACCGAGACCACACTCCCGGTTGCCCAAGCAAAGCCCGAAGGGGCTGGG
>JBLIKS010000073.1:0-10690 GCA_047635555.1 Candidatus Azotimanducaceae bacterium | reverse complement strand
CTACGTCGAACTCGCAGGTGGGCCCGACGCCCTCCTGGTGCACGCCCGGGCGGCGTTCGACCAGGGCGACTATCGCTGGGTGGCCGAAGTGGTGAACCACCTCGTGTTCGCCGATCCAACCAATACCGCTGGCCGCGAGCTGCAGGCCGATGCGTTGGAACAGCTCGGCTATCAGGCCGAGTCGGCCACGTGGCGCAATGCGTACCTGACCGGCGCAATGGAACTTCGTGACGGCCCACCGCCAGCGCGTCCTGCGCCGGCTCGACCCGGCATGGCGGTGGCACTGACGATCGACATGATCTTCGACGCCCTCGCCATTCGGCTCAAGGCCGAAGAGGTCGCCGGTGAACGAGTGATCTCCAACTGGCAGTTCACCGACCTTGACGACGGCGCAGGCTCCGGGTCATGGGTGCTCGCGCTCGAGAACCAGGCAATCCACTACGTGCACGGTCGCCATGCTGACGATGCCGCAGTCACGGTCACACTGACCAAGAGCGACTTCGTTCAGATCACCGGTGGAGCCATGACCTTCATCGACGCGGTCACCGCAGGCAAGGTCCAACTCGACGGTGACCCATCCGTCCTCATCACGATCTTCGGGAACCTCGACACCTTCGAAACCGGGTTCGCCATCGTTGAGCCATAACGCGAGACAGAACGCTGTTTCGTCTGCCTACGACGCTTCGATATTGATCAGTTATCAGTAATCAATTATCAGGGAACCTGGCGTCAGCGGAAGTGATTAATCCGGAAGACGTTGCCGTCAGGGTCTGCGAGAACCGACTGATACGCGCCGTAGTAGGTCTCGTACAGATCATGAAGCAGCCGGGCACCATTCGTGAGGGCTCGCTTGGTCAACAACGTGACCTCGTCGTCGGACCCTCCCTCAAAGGTGAGGTATTGGGTCGTGCCCTGCGCGTCGCTCCAGTCGTTGATGTTCAGCATCTCATAGACGACGGAAGCCGAGAAGCCGAGCGTCAGGTCGCCGATCTTCGCGCCGCGGAAGATGTCGGAGTGCAACTCCTCGACCTCGTCGAGTTCAAACGTTGATGAGTAGAACTCGAACAGTGCAACGAAGTCGTCACTGATGAAACTGGCCAGTGAGAGCGTGATGTTCATGATCCAGCTATGGAGGTCTGTGCGGTGAACTTGTTGAACAGGTGCTCTCCAGAGGTAATCGGTTGATACTTGGGGACCCCGTGTTCAGGAAGGCAGCTTGGAAGACACTGGATGATTGCATCGTAGTTCGGCTGGTGGAACAGCACGATCGAGATTCGTCGCGAGTCACCTGCGGCATCACGCGGCGGGTTGATCACCCGGTGCATGGTCGACACCCAACGATCGTTGGTCCATTCAGCCATCAGGTCACCAATGTTCACGACGAGACCGCCCGGTACGGTCGGCACGTCGATCCATTCCCCCGCCTTGTTTCGCACCTGCAGGCCGCCAGGGCGATCCTCTTGGCGGAGCAATGTCAGGCTGCCGTAATCGGAGTGCGCTCCAGCGCGGAGTTGGCCTTCGAGGGGGACATCCGGCTGGTCCGGGTAGTTCAACACGCGCATCATCGAAATGTGCTTGTCGATCTTGTCTTCGAAAAAATCAACCGGCAGCGAGAGACCTAATGCGAACATCTGCATCAGCGATGCCGAGAGCCCACTCATCTCTTCGAAGTAGCGCTCCCAAAGTGAACGGAACTGCGCCGGTTCGTCGGGCCACACGTTCGGTGCAAAGTGTGGCCCGGCGACATCCAGGGAGTAGTACGGATCGTCAGGCACGTTGCTCGGCCCGATGTCCATCTTCTCTTTCAGATCACCCGGTGAGGCCTCGCCGAGCGAACTCGACAGACTCTCCTGGGCAACACCTGACCACCCTCGCACCTGTTCCGGAGAAGGTTGGGCGCACTTCGCCTTTGCTTCCTCGGGCATGTCAAAGAACTCTCTGCTCACGTCGTACACCGACGAGATGAATTCTTCCGCCACGCCGTGACCGATAATTTGGAAGAAGCCAGAAAACTCACACGCTTCGGCAATCTGATCGGCGACAACTTGCATCTTCACCGGGTCACCAGTGAAGAATCCGCTGATGTCAATGACGGGGACGAGGTCGTTGTTCATATGTGCTCCGTACGAGTAGTGGTGGGTGGTCAAATGACCGAGGTCAGAGGTTCTGGGTCTTGTCGGCGTATTCGTCGAAGAAGAACGGGTTCGCAGCAACGACAGCATCGACGTTCTCAGCGGTGACCAATTCCTGAGCAATAACCGTACGGAACTCGACGGGATCGCCACGAAGTGCGTTGAGCACTGCGTTGCCAGCAATCAGGCCAGTCTGTGCGGAGCTGTAGTAGCGGGTAGCAGCGAGATACGGCGTACCGAACCAGGTGATCATCTCAGCGTCGGCGTCGGAGGTGACGTGCAGTACGTCTTCAATACCCTCGTCCTCCATCCACTGACAGATGCCGTTGCTCATCGCTGCTGCGTAGTCGACGATTGCGACGATGTCGGGGTGAGCTGTAAAAGCGTTCTGCACAACTTCCACTGCGCCGACCCGGTCGAAGAAGCCCTGCTCACGGACCACAATCTCGATGTTGGTTCCTTCGAGAATCTCGTCAAGCCCTTCGTCGATGCGCTCGGAGAAGCCCTGGCCGACAACGCCCTGGACCACGACGATCTTGCCACCATCAGGCAGCTGCTCGACGAGGTAGCGACCAATGATCCGGCCGCCTTCAACCGAGTCAATCTCGGCAACACCGTTGAAGAATTCGTCGGCGTCGCTCGGGCCCGGCCAGATGCAGTTTCCGACAGGAACGCCCTGGTCGAACGCCGCTTTTGCACCGGCACCCGCTGATTCTGCAGTGTTCGGCTGGATAATGACGCCGACTGCGCCCTGAGCGAGGAAGTTTTCGATATTGCTGAGTTCGGTCTCGGCGGTGTAGTTCGCCTGCACGGCCGACACCTCGAAATCGGTGCCCTCGAAAGCTTTGTAAACGCCAGTGACAACACCGCGGGTGTAGTCGTTGAGGCCGTTCAGCGTGAGACCGATCAGTCCGCTGGTGATGGCGGCCACTGCGGCGGCATCAGTTGTGGCCGACTCAACGGGTTCGACCGCCTCACCGGCATCGTCGCTTCCTCCGCACGCAGCGAGTGCTGCGGCACCGATGCCGAGGCCTGCTGCGCCCGAAATGAAGCGTCGACGCCCGAACACGACGTCCGATGAAAATACTGGCTTTCCTTGCATGTTTTTCTCCCTAGTTATGTGTTGCGAAAATATGCCGTCGTTAGATTTCCGACGACGGTGTGGATGGTGAATTCTGTGTTTCGATCGACGGACGCCGCCGAAGCAGCGATGTCAGAATGTTGGGTCGCGAACTCGAATTTCGCTTGAGATCGCTGATGGCTGTGAGCAGCACGGCGATGATCAGCACGCCACCAAACACCGAGTCGCTCCACGAATCATTCACATCGAGGAACGTCAGCGAGGCCTGAACGACGCCAAGCACGAACACGCCAAGCACTGAGCCAAACGCAGACCCACGGCCTCCGGCAAGTGATGCGCCACCGAGGACCACCGCAGCAATCGCCCGGAGTTCGAGCCCACCGCCGGAGCGAGGGTCACCGGACCCGATACGCGCCATCAGCACGAGACCACCGACTGCGGCGAGAACGCTGCTGATCATGTATGCAAAGATCTTCACCCGGGCCGTGGGCAAACCGGCAAGGTACGCGACTTCCTCCGACGAACCCGTCGCATAGACCTGCCGGCCGAAGCGGGTGTAACGCAGCACGATAGAGGCGCTGATCGTGACGACGATGAGCAAGATGATCGGGGTCCGCACGCCGAACAGGTCGCCAGTGCGTAACCATTCGAAGAAGCCACGAACCGGGACGGGCGAATTATTTGCCCGCACGAGCGCAAGCGATTGGAACACACTCAGGCCGCCAAGCGTCAAGATGAACGACGGGACACGAAGCGACGTGACAATCACACCCCAGATGAACCCGACAATCGCGCCCACGATCAACACCACCATGATGGCCGCAAACTCCGATCGCCCATCGACGACCTGCGTGGCCGCGAGCACCGCGCTGAACCCAGCGAACGTGCCGACCGACAGGTCGAGTTCACCAGCTGCAATCAGGAATGTCTGCCCCACCGCAACGATGCCGAGCACCGAGGTCTGCAACAAGATGTTCTCGAGGTTGGTCCAGCCCACGAAATTGTCGCGCTGGTATTCGGTGTACCAGGCCAGTCCGACGACAGCCAGGATCAGTGGCAGAAATACCCGAAGCTGGTCGCCAGCCAAAATCCGCCGTAGTCCGTTCATGCGCTCATCTCCAGATCGATCAACCGTTGTTCGCTGGCATCTGCACCATCGACCTCGCCCACCACACAACCATCACGCAAAACCAGCACACGATCAGAAACCAGTCCGATCTCTTGGAAGTCAGTCGAGCACACGATGACCGCTGCGCCGTCATCGGCGAGCTGCCGCAACGTTCGATAAATCTCAAGCTTCGAGGGAATGTCGATGCCGGCGGTTGGTTCATCAAACACCAGCACTTGGCAGCCAACGTCGAGCCACCGACCGATCACGACCTTCTGTTGGTTTCCTCCGGACAACGTCCGCACACTCCGCTCGGCCGAATCGGATTTCACTCCGGCCCGCACCAATAGATCCTGAGCAGCGCGTCGCATGCGGGCAGGCCAAACCACCAGTGATCCGCTCACAGCGAGGCGAGCGAGGTTGAGATTGTCACCCGTCGAGCGGTCGAGCATCAGTGCCCGGCGCTTGCGATCGGCGGGCAAGTAGGCGATTGAACTGGCCACCTTCGACCTCCTGCCGACAGCCCGGTCGCCAGCGAGGCGAACGCTTCCACTCGTCGTCGGTGAGGCGCCGACGATGACGGCGGCAAGTTCGGACACTCCAGAACCAATACCCCCGGTGAATCCCACGACCTCACCGATGTCGATCCGGCATGAAACGTCACGCAGCCGGGTCCCGGCCGACACGTGATCGAGTTCGATCGCAACACTCGGGGAACGATCCTGCCGAACTCGATCGATGTGGTGTACGACTTGGCCAAACATTTTCTCGACGAGTTCCTCCGAGGTGAGTCCGGCGACGGGGCCAGAGAACACGCGTTCACCGTCGCGCAGCACCGTGACGGTCTCCGCAATCTCGAAAATCTCGTCGAGGTGATGCGAGATGTACAGCACAGCGACACCGCGTTCGCGCAGGCGGGCGACGACCTTAAAGAGCTGCTCGACCTCGGAACGGCTCAACGATGCAGTGGGCTCGTCCATGATCACGAGTCGCGCGCCGTAGTCAACCGCTCGGGCCAATTCGATCAACTGCCACTGGGCGACCGGGAGTCCCCGCACGCTCGAGCGGGGGTCGAGGTCAAGCCCCACTCCGGCGAGGCGTTCGGCTGCTTCGCTCATCATTTTGCGCCACGACACACCGAAGCGATTGCCGGGCAGCCTGTCGAGCAGCACATTCTCGCCGACCGTCAGATCGGTCGCGATCTGGCGCTCCTGGTAAATGACCCGAATCCCAAGGTCTTGGAAAGTGCGACGGTTGCTGTGCGCCACCACGTTGCCATCCACTGTGATGGTTCCGCTGTCGGGTGCAAGTACACCCGACGCGATCTTGATCAGCGTCGACTTCCCTGCACCATTCTCACCAACCAGTCCATGGACTTCGCCGGCACGGACGGTGAGGTCAACGCCCTCAAGGGCGCGCGCTCCGGGGAACGATTTTCCGATCTGGTTGAGATCAAGAACTGGTAATGGCTCAACACTCACTGCTTGGCCTTCACCGTTTCCCGTAATGCTGGAATGACATGTTCGCCATACTGCTCGAGCGTGTGGTCTTTGCCGTCATGCTGGAGATACACGGCAAACTGGTCGACGCCAAGCTTGCGCAGTGCTTCAAGCTTTTCTAGATGTGCCTCAACAGGCCCAAGGATGCAAAACCGGTCGATGATCTCGTCGGGCACGAACGACGTGTGGCTGTTGCCAGCCTGACCGTGTTCGTTGTAGTCGTATTCTTTTCGACCCTGAATGTAGTCAGTGAGTGCTTGGGGCACCGGAGCCTCATCGCCATAGCGGCTCACGATGTCTGCGACGTGATTGCCGACCATGCCTCCGAACCATCGGCACTGATCGCGCATGTATTCGATGTCGTCACCCACGTATGCGGGTGCAGCGATGCACATCGTGATGTCATCGGGATTACGCCCGGCGTCGCTGGCTGCGGTGCGCACTGCATTGATCATCCACTCAGTAATCGACAAGTCGGCCAGCTGCAGGATAAATCCGTCGCATGTCTCGCCGATCATCTTGAGAGCTTTCGGACCGTATCCCGCCCCCCACACTTCGAGTTCGCTTTTCGCAGCCCACGGCAACGTGATGGTGGCTCCGTTGTACTCAACGCTGCGGCCATTGCCAAGTTCACGGATGACCTCGACGGACTCACGAAGAGTCGCCAAAGTGGTCGGCTTACCGTTCGTGACGCGTACTGCTGAGTCTCCGCGGCCGATGCCGCACACGGTTCGGTTGCCGTACATCTCGTTGAGTGTGGCATAGGTGGACGCCGTGACCGTCCAATCCCGAGTCGCCGGGTTGGTCACCATTGGCCCGACGATCACCTTGCGCGTCTCGTTGAGAATCTGAGAGTAAATCACATAAGGCTCTTCCCACAGGATGTGGGAATCGAAGGTCCAGACATGACTGAACCCGTAGTTCTCAGCCCGCTTAGCAAGGTCCACCACGCGCGACGCGGGTGGAGTGGTTTGCAGTACGACTCCGATATCCATGTTCAGCGCTCTACCAATTCACCGTACGCCTCCGGGCGACGGTCGCGATAGAACTGCCAGCCGTCGCGGACTTCGCGAAAGACGTCCATGTCGAGATCCCGGATGACCAACTCAGGGTTATGCGCGTCGGCCTTGGCGCCGACGTACTGGCCACGCGGGTTGACAAAGTAGCTCTGCCCGTAAAAATCGTTGTCGCCGAGATCTTCGATACCAACGCGGTTGATCGCGCCGACGTAGTAAATATTTGCACACGCTGCAGCGGGCTGCTCGATGCTCCACAGATACTCCGACAGGCCACGGTGCGTCGCAGACGGGTTAAAGACGATTTCGGCACCGTTCAAGCCCAGCGCACGCCACCCTTCGGGGAAGTGTCGGTCGTAGCAGATGTACACGCCGACCTTGCCAACAGCGGTGTCGAACACCGGGTAGCCACCGTCGCCTGGCTTGAAGTAGAACTTCTCCCAGAAGCCCTTGATCTGCGGAATGTGCTGCTTGCGGTACTTGCCGAGATAGGTGCCGTCAGCATCAATGACTGCTGCTGTGTTGTAGTAGACGCCGGGCTGTTCGATCTCGTACATCGGCAGAACCATCACCATGTTCAGCTCAGCAGCGAGCTTCATAAACCGCTGAGTGGTTGGACCGTCAGGGATGTACTCGGTGTACTCGTAGTACTGGGCATCTTGGACCTGGCAGAAGTACGGGCCGTAGAACAACTCCTGGAAGCACATCACCTGAGCGCCCCCTGCCGCCGCGTCACGAGCAGCTTGCTCGTGCTTGACGATCATCGATTCTTTGTCCCCTGTCCAATCAGTTTGGAACACGGCGGCTGTAATGACGTGAGACATATCTTCCCCTGGGTAATTGGTGATCGTCGAAGCTGCGCTGAATTATGGCCGCAACGGCGACGTTGCAGCGGATAGGAAATCAGGTGTTCATATGGCGAATAACCGCTGTCAGAGTCTCGACCGCTTCGTCGATCTCCGACGACGACACGTTGAGCATCGGCGCAATGCGGACCACGTTGCCATAGAGCCCACCCTTGCCGACCAACAGACCACGAGCTTTACACCCTTCGGCAAGCGCAGACGCCTTGGCCGGATCTGGATGGAGGGTGTCGTCGTGGACAGTCTCGATGGCGATCATCAGCCCACGCCCACGCACTTCGGCAATCCACGAGGCCTCGCTCGCGACCGGCGTGAGACCCTTCAGAAAACGCTCGCCCATCTCCTTGGCGTTCGCCTGCAAGTCATTGGCGAGAACATGGCGCAGCGTTGCCCTGCCCGCAGCAGCAGCCAGCGGGTTCCCACCGAACGTCGAGAACGAAGTGACTTTGATGGTGTCCATCACATCAGCACGCGCGACAACACCAGCCAAGCCGACGCCGTTGCCGACACCCTTTGCGAAGGTCAAAATGTCGGGGGTGATGCCGTGGGCCTGATAGCCCCAGAAGTGTTCGCCGGTGCGCCCCCAGCCGGTTTGCACTTCGTCACTGATGAAAAGAATGCCGCGCTGTTCGAGCAGCTTGTGCATCTGACCAAAGAAGCCATCCGGTGGAATGGCAAATCCACCGACGCCCTGAATCGGTTCGGCAATCAGACAAGCGACATCGCCAGCCGACGTCATGTCCAGCAGTTGTTCGAGATCATCGCAACATGCTTGAGTGAATTCGTCGTCATTAAGATCTCGGAACGGACTGCGCAACCGGTACGGGCCCTGCACGAAGGTGACGTCGAGACCCGAAGTGCTCGTCGACGACCACGACGAATGCGACGTGATGGCCTGCGTCGTAAACGAACGGCCGTGGTAGCTATTACGCATCGCAAGTACTTGGTTGGACTTGCGATAGCTCGTTGCGAGCAGCAGCGCCGTGTCGTTTGCTTCAGATCCTGAGGCCGTGAAAAAAACGCGGGCGTCAGGAATGCCCGATACTGCCGCAACCTCTTCGGCAAAACTGATCATCTCGTCGTTTAAGTAGAGCGTCGACGAGTGCATCACCTTTTCAGCCTGCGCCTGGACCGCGACCCTGACCTCGGGCTGATTGTGCCCGATCATGGTCGTCAGCACGCCGCCAAAGAAGTCAAGATAGCGATTTCCCTCGGCATCCCAGACATAGCCGCCCTCACCGCGATCGATAGAGATCGGCTCGGCAAACATCGGCGACAGCCAGGACGGGAAGACCCCCCGGTAACGATCAGCAAGGTCGGTGGTGCTGCTCACAGTTTGTGACACTAAATAATCATCTTGACTAGCACAACCATTTTTATGTGCTATACAAAATATTCGATGGAAGGTTTCGCCAGCCCAGAGGCGCCCCCCGCCACGACGACCACGACGCTGCTTGAACGGATCACTGACCGCTGCAACGACAAGACTTCGGGCGGAATTGCTCACGCCATCGCCGGATTGATCCGTGAGGGCGAGCTTCGGAGCGGCGATCAGCTGCCAACGATCCGAGCACTCGCTTCCGCTCTCGGAGTCAGCCCCAGCACGGTGTCAGTTGCGTGGAAATTTCTCGCCCAGCATCGGCTCGTCACAACAGCTCGTCGAAATGGCACCGTCGTGCACCCAGCAGCGGTCATAACCGGACGGTTTTGGAAGGTTCCCGCAACGAGCGCCGACATTGTTGACCTCAGCACAGGCACCCCAGACACAGATTTCTTGCCGTCAGTGCAATCGACATTCCAGGCGCTCCCCAAAAACATCACCATCACCTCGTACATCGACCGACCAGTGCTGAAAGAGCTCGACGAAACGTTGCGGGCGAGGTGGCCCTTCGTCCCCGAAGCAATGACTGTTGTCGACGGAGCGCTCGACGCTGTCGACCGACTCATCGAATCAATGGTCAGCTTTGGCGACACCGTCATCGTCGAGGATCCCACGTTTCCACCAATTCTCGACATGCTCGAACGCGCTGGCGCCAGAGTGATTGGCATCGAGCTCGATGGGTCTGGCCTCCGGCCTGATCAACTTGAACAAGCGCTCCGAGAACTGCCCGTGATGGCAATCGTGCAACCCCTGGCCCACAACCCAACCGGCTGCTCGATGACCCCTGAACGCGCTGTCCAACTCGCCAAAGCATTCGAACGAGAGTCACCCAACACGTGGATTATCGAGGATCATCACGCAGGCGACCTGATCCAGCGTGACGGCGTCTCGCTTGGCTGCTACTTACCCAAACGAGTGATTCGGGTGCACAGCTTCTCGAAGTCACACGGCCCCGACCTGCGAATCGCTGCGATTGGTGGCGCCGCTGAGCCCATCGACAAGGTTGTCGACCGGCGTCGGCTCGGCCCTTCATGGACAAGCCGACTCATCCAACACGTGCTGCTGGCACTGCTCCACGATGACGAGACTGACCGCCTGGTGGAGTCGGCGCGCATCGACTACGCGTCGCGACGGTCCGAGCTCTCTCAACGCCTTCAAGAAGCCGGTATCTACATCGGCCACGGGGAGGGCTTGAACATGTGGATCCCCGTTGCCGACGAGAGCCGAGCAGTCGTGGCGCTCGCGCTTCGAGGCATCGGTGTCGCCATAGGCACTCCTTTTACCGTCAACCCCGGCGCGTCTCCAAACCACATTCGAGTCAGCGTCGGAAATGCCCGCAGCGATCTCCCACGAATTGCCGAAGCCATCGCCGAAGCAGCGCGTGCCTAAGCCGAGACCGCAGTCCCCCGACCCGCCCAGCCCAGCCCAGCCTGGCGCCGCTCATCGTCGGATCTCGTACGCCACGCACCACAACTAGGGTGCGACTCGCGCGGTACACCACCTTCAATCCTGAAAGGCCCTGCATGCTCTTCCCTGTTCGCAAGATCGTGAGTCTGATCGAAGAAATTCGTTCCGATCACGGCCCCGTCCCTTCGACCCCACTCTTCAAG
>JBLIKS010000072.1:0-10716 GCA_047635555.1 Candidatus Azotimanducaceae bacterium | reverse complement strand
CGTCATAGCGGTGGCACAGCACCCGATTGTCGTCGCATCCGTCCATCGAACGGCGCAACGCATCGAGATCGCGGCCCCCGACACTGACGTTGTATCCGTCGTCGTGGAGCCGTCGTGCAATGGCGTTACCCAGACCCCGATTCGCTCCGCTGATCATGATCGTTCTACCGGTTGGGTCGAGCATGACGCGACCGTATCCAACTCCAATTGTTGGGGAACTGTTGGCGACTCAAATCCGCCGGGCAAGACGGCACCGCACCGAGCCGCACGCGTGTGCTGCACTCTGACGTTCGACGAACCTTCGGGCACGCAGCCGTGGCGAACTGTCCGATGGCTATCGGTAAGACTCTTGTGTGGCCCGCGAACCGCTCCTCGAAACAGAACGATTCGGACAGCGCTATGCCGCGTCCGGCGAGGCGGCCCCCAGGGCAGCCGAACTCGAGGCACTCGGCAGCGACTACAGCGCGACTGGCTACACCACCCGCGAGCAGGCGGACGAACTTGGCCGCCTCCTCGCGCTCGGCCCAGGCAGGCTGCTTCTCGACATCGGCGCCGGATGCGGCTGGCCGGGCCTGTATATAGCGACGGCGTTCGGCTGCTCGGTGATCAGTGCCGACCCGATCATGGAAGGTGCACGAGCGGCCCGCGAGCGGATTGGCAACGACGGCCTCGGACTGCGGGCACTCGCGCTCCTCGCGACAGGTGAGCATCTCCCGATTCGTGCTGGCTCGATCGACGCGATCGTGCACGCCGATGTGATGTGTTGACTGCGTAGCAAGCTCTCCGTGTTGAGAGTGTCTCGTCGGGTTCTCCGTCCCGGTGGCCGGCTGGCGTTCCACACGATCGAATTGCCACCGGAGCTGACCCCCAGCGAAGCGACGCCGGGCGATCTCGATCGGGCCGCCGGCGGTGACAGCCAGGACGACCTATCCGGGCCTGCTCCGATCCGCTGGCTTCAACGAGATTGACAAGGTCGATTTGACCGCTGAGTATCTGGCCACCCAACACCGCTGGCTTGCTGCGACGCTCCGCCACGAAGAGGGTCACGTGTCGCGCTTGGTGACGACGCGGTCGGAGCAGGAGTCGAGCGGCGGCGGTGCACAGTGAACGCGATTGAGGAGGGCCTACTGCTGCGAACCCTCTACGCGGCGACTCGCTGAAGCGCGATTGCGCAATCGCGCGACGGACGCAGCGCCTGGTCGGGCCGGAACCGGTGAGCTCAGACGGATCGCGAGTTTCGTTTGGCACGGAATCATTCACCGCAAGCGTCGACTCGATTTGATAACCACGCTCAGCGAGGGTCGAGAGTGTCGAATCCAGTCGAGCGAAGGGGTCAGTTTCCTGTGACGCCGATGCGGCGTGGGAGCGCGCGGTGAGAACTCATGCCGCGTCAATGAACGTTGAGGCCACTCTGGCTGTCACAACGGTGGCGAGCCCGATGGCGGTGAGCATCACGATTGCCGCCACGGTTCGACCCAAAGCGCAGCATGGCCCGGCACCCTGGCTCGAACCGCTCGTCGACGGTTCCTTGAATGGTGGTCATCTCGTAGCTCCGGGTGGGCTGCATCGTGGCGACCACAATCGGCTCCATTTGGATCTCATCGTGGCCAGCCTGGTGAGGTCCGAGGTGAGTCGAGCAGCAGCGCGATAATGGCTGATACCCAGCGACCGGACATCATCGAAGGGCGGATTCAAATCGTCCGCCAGCGGCTGCGGACCGGCCAACGGGGGAAGCTCAGATTGCTTCGCGCTCGGGTTTACCCCGCGCGTCGCCCGAAACGTTGACGTGACGATCGACTTCGATTAGCTTTACCCGATGAACACCCATGTTTCTCGGAGTCAGTCTGCGTCCCGTAGTCGATCAGAGGATGTGGCCGAACCAGCGTCGAGCAGGGTTGAAGCTGTCAAACGCCATGCTCCAACGGTGACCCTTGGTCAATCCATCGTGCAGGCGAAGCTAAGCGTCGGGCCGGCTGACGACGTCTACGAGCGTGAAGCCGATGCAGTCGCAGCTCGCGTCGTGCGGTCATTGGCTGCAACTTCGGCCGTGTCGTCGGCTGCGGAGCCGACAGGCGCGGACGGTTCTCGTATTTGTCGGTCAGCGACCTCAATATCGGTGGCGGATGTCGCCCAGACCGCTCCTCGGATCGGGCGGATTCGTCGGTCGACAACGGTCGGTGTCGATGGTGGCCAACTGGACGCCGACACCGATGCTGCGATTTCTGCTTCGCGTGGTGGTGGCAAGGCAATGGGGCACGATGCGCGCCGGAAGATGGAGGGGGCGTTCGGCACCGACTTTGGGAGAATCCGGATCCACGAAGGGTCCAAAGCATCGGAGCTGAACGACCGTATTCAGGCGAAGGCATTCACGGTTGGCAACGATATCTATTTCCGAGATGGCGCCCCTGATACGTCGTCCAAGGCCGGTCAGCATCTGCTCGCCCACGAACTCACCCACACCGTTCAGCAGGGTGGGAGGGTGCAGCGGTCGGCCGAAGAGATCCAGCGATTGGGGAATCCCTTTAAAGGTTTGTTCGGCAGCCAGAAGGCCGAAGATCCCGAACCGGGGGATAAGCCCAACGTTATTACCGTCGCCGTCCAAATAAAGAACCCGGAATTGCTTGAATTCGTCAAGCTGCGTGCGAAGTCAGCATTCCGCAACAAAGCGCGTAAGAAGGTCTCAAAGGTGCCACTGATCGGGCGCGGTGTGAGGGCGCCCAAGAGTTCTGTGGAACAGAAAACAAGCACGGGGCGGCGGTTGGCGCAAGCGAAGCACAAGGCCGCAAACCCCGACGCCCCTGACATGAAGAGACATGAATACATCGAGGCTGGAAAGACAATCGAGGACCGAGCCGGTACAGCAAATGTCGGACACACCTGGATTGAGCTGGACGAGGATCCCAAGCTGAGTTACGGGCTGCATCCAATAAAACCCGGGCATCCGTTCAAGAGTGTTCCAGGCATCATTAAGAACCCCGACGTGCCCCAGGGCGGCAAGATTCGGAGGATGAGTTTCCCGATTTCTGCTGAGGCAAGAGACAGAGTGGCCGCTGAGATCGAAAAGAGAAGTAATTCTGGACCTGTTTACAACCTGATGACGACGAACTGCACGACTTTTGCTCGCGACATGGCGAAAGAGGCAGGAGTACCTTTCCCCGGTGGGGCAACAGTCATACCGGTCGGGCCCCTGGGATTCATCAAGTCAAAGCTATGGAACCCCAACCAGCTCTACGAAGATGCAGAGAATTCGGAATACCTAGAACAAGATGGTGACGATGTCGAGATGACAGCCAATCCGCTTCACGGAGGCCGCTCCCAATGACCGGAGGGGGCCAGACCCCGCAGGGTTTGGGTCTAGCCGCTCAACGACTTGACTTCGAGCACCTCGATACGATCCCCGCTCAGTTGGATGACGACAGCACCTGAATTGGTGCACCCTGCGCGGCCATGTTCGTCACCTCATCGCGGAGACGCATCGCGGATGAAACGAAGCGGCCAAAGATTGCCGAAAATTCCTCGGGCGTGATCACGGTCGGCATCCAGTGGTACTGAGCGACAAGGACATCTTCTCGATCCGCCAATGCGAAGCTCGAGCCTTCGGTTTGCGAGGCGAAAAATTGTCGGCGAAGCAACGCCGTTGCCACCTCGGAGGGGAGCGCCCCCTCGGTCAACGAAGCGAGAGGTGATGTGAACGACACAATGTCGCCGGAGAGTCGGACTCCGACCTCGAGCGCTTCGAGACCTTCGATAAGACCGGGCGGAAGCGGTACGGAGATGGTGCACCGGCCTTCGTCCAATCGGTACGGTTCGGATGAATCCCGACTCGCCGCTGCGAGAGCAAGGTCCAGCGCATCAGCACTCGACGGTACGTTCGGATCTGTCACGGTCGGGCCTGCAGGTCACTTATGATCATTGCCGCGACCGTAGCCGCATAGTTGTCGTCGAATCCATGGCCACCTTCGACCTCGGTCAGCTCGGTCTTACTGCCGGCGGCGAAGTTGAAGTACTTGCCCACGCCTAAGGCAACCGGGTCATAGACAGCCACAACGAGTTTCAGGTTCACCGAAGCCGAGGGGAACTGCACGGCGTTGCCTGCGTAGATGAGCTGCACGTACTGATCCATGTCGGCTGTTGCCATCTCGTCGGCGACCTGGCGGGCGACGAGCCTCTCGTAGACGGGAGCGAGCATGCCTGCGTTCAACCCCATGTCCAAACTTGCTGCTGCGATCTCAGCGGCATCGAGAGCGCGTTGGTGAACAGTTGGGTCGGCGAGTGCGACCGTGAGGTGCTGGCCACTGATCTGAGCATGTGCGGTGCGCACCGCATTGTCCGTCTTGATCGTGCCGCGGCTGTGCGCCGACACTGTGGTGCGGTGCTTGTTCGCCACGGCATCGAGCATGATCTGCGTCTGGCGGTCGGTGGCATCGTCGTCCTGATACAACTTGCCCCACACGCATTCGGCAAGGTCGGTGACGAAGCCCCGGTGTGCGCTGTAGGTATACAACACGCTCGGCACGTCGGCGGCGAGGAGCGCTTCACCGCCAGCGCTCTCCAACTCTCGTTGCAGGCGGAGTGCACTTCCCAGACCCTCGTTTGGCTTCACCATCATGCCATTGATGTGTGTGACGGTTGGAAGCCAGCCGTCGGGCATTGCCCTCGCATGTTCGTATGGAGTGATTGTTGGCCGTTCGCCGTCGCCCTGCACGACTGAACCGGTCTTGTAGTACACCACGGTGCCGTCTTCGTCCCGACGATTAATTGCCTCAATCTGACCGCCAGCCGACACGAGGAACTGCGTGGCGTTTAGGTCGTTGAAGTCGGATCGGTGAATCGCCTTGGCGACACCAGCTGCAGCATTCCGAATTGCGCTTGCTCCAGACGCGAGGCCCTTTCCAATTGCCTTGGCTCCACTGAAAAGAGCGCCTCCGACATTGCTGGCCATCTCGGAGAGATCCCGCTGGACCACCAGGTCGGCCGAGCCATGCTCGCGACAAGCTGACCGTTGAATGCGCCGAACGTTTGGTGGGTTCTGTGCTTGGGTAGGCGGTGTATTCGACCGCTGAATTCTACCCACTCGTCCACCGATGTTCTCGCCGTCATCGCCTGCACCCGATTCGATGAGACCGATGTCAGGGGACGTTGAGTCACCCGGGCGGCGCTGGACTCGGCTACTTGGCGGGCCGTATGCACGGGCGTTGGTATCCGTCGGAGCACTGCGAATGGACCGCACCACGCGCCCCGCGACGGCATCGGCCTCGTGTTCGTGCTTGTCGCCCGCTGGACCAACCGAGAGCTTCGCCTGTGCGATCGCTTTGCCCATCTGGATCTCGGGTTGGGCAGAGCGGGGCTGGGGAAGTCGCGCCGGATCGGGTTCTTGGACCGGATTGGGCGCCGGAGCGACGTGGCGTTCGGCTTCTGTCCGATCGCCGATCATCGATACCAGGATACCACAGGGGAGGTCGGCAGGACCCCGGCGCTCGGTCGGTGCTCGGGGTGATGATCGTGTAGTGGTCGATGAGTGCCGGAGTGTGGGACACGTCGCCCGGCCTCGAACACTCTCATCGGGTCTGGTTGATTTTAGGGCATGGGGATGCTGACCCCGAAGATGAAATTTGCTCGGGCCAACAAGTCTTCGGTCGCATAAATGGACTACGGGGAGGGGCCCGTGACGATCTGTGCAGTGACGCCGGCGGCGCAAAATGTCGAAATGGTCTGGGACCGGCCCGCAATGCGACGAATGTTCGAGCGCTACGCGTCGACGAAGTCGCCGCGTGATGGACCACGGCAGAGACCGCTGGCATCACCCCACCGGAGATCCCCGGAGCCGAACCCGCAGGTAACTCCAGTGCCGCACTTGTCGAAGAGGTGGAACTGGCGGAAGGTCGACAGAGAGTGCGCGAGCGGCCCGCGACCGGATTGGCAACGACGGCCTCGGACTGCGGGCACTCGCGCTCCTCGCGACAGGTGAGCATCTCCCGATTCGTGCTGGCTCGATCGACGCGATCGTGCACGCCGATGTGATGTGTTGACTGCGTAGCAAGCTCTCCGTGTTGAGGGCGTCTCGTCGGGTTCTCCGTCCCGGTGGCCGGCTGGCGTTCCACACGATCGAATTGCCACCGGAGCTGACCCCCAGCGAAGCGACGCCGGGCGATCTCGATCGGGCCGCCGGCGGTGACAGCCAGGACGACCTATCCGGGCCTGCTCCGATCCGCAACGAAGGGGCCTACTGCTGCGAACCCTCTCCACGGCAACTCGCTGAGACGCCCGGCTTCGGGCAGGCCCTGACGGATTATCAGGCTGCGTCGACGGTCACGTCCAGGCGCATCCCTGCTTCCCAGTGGCCCGGTATGTGGCAGCCGATGATCGTGCTCGTTACGTCAGGGTCATCGAAGGTCACGATCATCTCGCCCGTCTCACCGGACTTGAGGACGACCGGGGCGATTGCGCCCTCTTCGTCGTGACCGTCAGGGGTGGCCCCGGCTTCATCGTGGTCAGCTTCGGCTTCGCCCATGTCCATCCCCTCCATTCCCTCAGCGTCGCGCATTGCGGTGGCGTGTTCGTCCTGCTCGGCCTCGTCGCCGAAGGTCGCCTCGTGTTCGGCTGCACCCTCGTTCGTGAAGACGAACTTCACGGTTTCGCCGGCCTGCACTGAGAGCGCGGTCGGTTCGAAGGCGATGTCGACCATGGCAACCTCGATCGTGCGTGGACTCTCGGGAGTTCCCGCTGGCGCGGCGATTGCGCCGCTCCCGTCTGGTCCGTCGGGTGCGCATGCTGAGGCCACGAGGAGGAGAGCCGCCGCCATGCTCGCAACCTGGGCTCCGACCATTCGGCTTGGCGTCGTTCGAGCTGTGACCATGACGTCCTCTCCAGAGAATTTGTGTATGCAAGCAGCGTGACGGAGATTCTGCGGTCCACCTAGGGTCGAAGGTCCTACGGAATGTAGTAGTTCCTGATGAATTCGGGCCTGAACACGGTCGTCAAGGTGATGAAGTCCGACGCAGTTATGGCGCGGTGGTCAAGACAGTTGCGGCGAACTGCGCCGTTTACACATGCTGCTGAGGGCAGTTCAGCTGCGGAGATACGAAGCCCCGTTGACGTCGACGATCGAGCCGGTTGCCGACTCCGAGCCCGGGCTGGCGAGGAATACCACGACCCGCGAACACACCGATTGGTCTCCTGATTCATCAATCTTGGGTGACTGCGCAGCCCGAGGGTCAGAGCCGTCGCGCTGTAGCTCTACGACTCTTGCCTGCAACCCGCGAGCACACTCGACTAACGAGCGGGATCAGCCCCACAGAACGGAGCGAACGTGGGCCCGAATGTCTCCATGGCGTAGATCGCCATGTCCATCACATCCACCATGACATCGCGCGGAACACCGACCGCCCTCGGCGACGCCAAAACGTAGCGATAGTTGATCCCCGTAGCGTCATTCGAGAGATTGAACGCGCCAACCGCGATCGATCGATTCGTGGACAGAATCTGCGCGTTCGCCTCGGCGAGTCTGGACACGTCGACGAGGCCCGGAAACTCGAAGTAGAACTGTACGAGGACGCCGTCGCTGGCATCGTCCGGGAATAGTCCGATCGTGAGGACATGCTCCATGGGTTCGCCGTCGTCGCGGGCGACGACACGCAACATCGCCGGCTCGAGGGCCGTCGGGTTCAGTTCTTCGATGCCGTAGCCCATCTCGGCCAACTCGGTTGAGATGTGGCGAAGGTGTTGGATCATATTCATCGGCGGCTATTCCCGTGCCTTGATTCCCTTGAGGAGGAGCTCGAACGCCGTCTGGGGGTCCCTCTCCCGTAGGAGTGAATTGTAGTGAACCCCTGTTGCCTCGATAAGTCCGCGGGTTCTCGTCACGTCCTTCTGGAACTTCAGGTCTGAGGTGTTCTGACCTGCGAGTTTTCCGATCATGTTCCACAGTGTCGTCGCCTGCTTCACCCGATAATCGTGTTTGGCGGCGGTCGACTTGGTGACATCGAAGTACGTATCGCTACTACCCTGCTTGCCCTTCGCGACCTTGCGCGCATTTCGATCCCGTCCAGCTTGCTTTGCAGCTCGAGCCACCGGCAACGACATCTGGACGGCCGAGCCCGCACCTGACAACCCTGCGCCAACCACCGTTCCAGCTCCAGGGACCAGCTTGCTGATGCCCCCACCCACCTTCAACACTTCGCCGACCAACACGACCATCTTGCGATTGATGCGCTTGAGGTTCGCGTCCTTGATCTCCATCACCAACTGGAACTCGTTGACGTCAGGGTCATCCACCTTGCTTCGAAGGGCCTCTTGCAGAGCGACATCTATTTTGAGCGAAACTGCGCGTTCCCGCAGGGCCGCCTTGTCCTCCGTCTTCTTCCATTTTTGGTACCATTTCGGGTCATCCTTTGCGACTCTGCGCTCGGTCTGCTCAAACGCGACCTCGGAGTTGGTCCTCAGCGCGTCGATCTGACGATGCCTGTCCGACTTGTTGGCGAGCCACTCGAGTTCTGTCTTCCGGTCGGATTCTGGTCGCTCCTGCAAGCGCCTATCGGCGATCGCGGCGAGCTCCGTCTCCATGTTCTTCACATTGAGCTTCCACTCTGCGATGTCCCGGTAGCCGACGAAGATGTTGACGGAGGCCAGCGCGATGTCGAGCGCCGGAATAATGGCCAACAATCCACCGGGCGCATTCCCAATGATTTCCTGGAACGACTTTGCCGCCGCCACCCAGGACCGTGTCATCTCGAGCGCCTTTTGAGCTTCGGCCCACCCAAGCCCGGTGTCTTCAGCCACCGGTCCTTCACCGGCCAAGTCGTCCGCGACTTCTTCCTCGATCCCCTGGCGCCAACTCTGTGCACCGTCGAGGAGTGCCTTGATCCCCATCAGCGCAGACTGGACACCCTCAAATGCAGAACCGAATTTGGCCGCACCCTTCGAACCACTTGAGGTGGCGGTGAGTTTGGCGCCCGACTCAACGACCTGAGCGGTGCCGATCGCGGCATCCAACTTATTGTTCATGAGGCCACCCGGATCGTTGTAGGCCTTACAAAACGTGGCGAAGCCCATAATGCCCGTGTACGAATCGGCGGCCACGCCCATCGCAGTGGTCTGGGATTGCAAGGTCTGGAGCTCTTGTTCCTCGGCGCTCCCTTCTTCGGCTGCCTCAATCCGGGATTCGAGGTTCCCACCTCCGCCGTGCTGCGCGCCCTTGCCCTGCAAGCCGTCGTTAAGGCCGCTCACGTTGTCGTTGCCGATGGTGGTGGCGGCGGGGTCGAGCGCCGTCTCGAGCGCCCCGTGGGCTCTTGACGCCATCGACTCACGCTCGGCCTCCGCTTCAGGCGCTGGGCCACTAAACGAGTCGAAACGCTTGTCAGTGCCGCGCCGGGTGCCCCCCGGCGCAGACGGCACTGATCTGGCGGCAGGCCCTGGTGCGACGCGGTTTGCCATGTCGTTCTTCTGTTGTTGGGGGCCTCGGGTAGGCGCTCGCTCGTCGACGAGCGGCCCGGGTGCGGGGCCTGCTCGCTGGATTCTCGAAAGGCCCCCGCCGGGAACGACTCCGTCGCCGGCGTCCGATCGATCGCGAGCGCGGGCCTGACCGAGTTCTCCTCGCTGTACACGTGGCGTGGTTGCTTCGTTTTCGGAAACGCTGGCGGATTTGGACCGGAGCGCCCTTACGACTCGGCCCGCAACTGCATCGGCCTCACGCTCGTAAGGGTCGCCAGCAGGCCCGACGGCCAGTTTTGCTTGGGCGATCTTGTTGCCGATCTCGACGCCCGATCCTGCTCGATTGGCGTTGAAGCGGAGTGTTTTCGCGGGAGCGGGTACAACGGCAGCGGCTTTATCGTTTGCATCTGTTTCGTGCTCAGTAGCACGGCTGACCGGCTCAGCTTGTACCGACATAAACGACTGCCTATCAGAGATTGCGTTGGGGTGTCCAGAGTACAACTCGGAACCGGTGAGCATCTTCCGAGCTGCGCCGTTTACACATGCTGCTGAGGGCAGTTCAGCTGCGGAGATACGAAGCCCCGTTGACGTCGACGATCGAGCCGGTTGCCGACTCCGAGCCCGGGCTGGCGAGGAATACCACGACCCGCGCGATCTCGGCAGGGGAGGCAGCGCGGCCCATCGGGCTCTGCGCCTTGACGGCATCACCACCGGGGCCGTTCAGGTATTCAGCAGCCATATCCGTCTCTACGAAGCCCGGCGCGACCGCGGTCACATAAATGCCGTGCGGCGCGAGCGCCACGGCCATCGATTGGCTGAGGCTGTTCAGCCCCGCCTTGCTTGCGCCGTACGCGGCGTGTGCGGGCTCGCCGCGGAACGCGCCGCGCGACGTCACGTTCACGATGCGTCCGCCACCTTGTTCGACCATGTGCGGCACAGCTGCGTGGATCAGATCGGCCGGACCGATCAGGTTGGTGGCGATCGTTCGTGCCCAACTCGCGTCCCAGTCGTCGGGCGAGGTCGTCAGCACGGGATGCGCCTCGTAGATGCCGGCGTTGTTGACGAGGACATCGATCCGCCCCAACTGTTCGATCGTCGACTCGATCAGGCCGCGCGCCCCGCCCGCACCGAGGTCGGCCGGTATGGCCACGTGGCCGTCGCCGGGTAGACCGTCGACCACTTGGTTGGCCGCTGCTTCGTTGGTTGCGTAGTGCACAGCGACGACAGCTCCGCGTCGCCCGAACTCCTCGCACACCGCGCGGCCAATCCCACGCGATCCACCGGTTA
>JBLIKS010000071.1:0-10724 GCA_047635555.1 Candidatus Azotimanducaceae bacterium | reverse complement strand
CGTCACAGAGTTGACGGCCGAGCAGGCCGGCCTACTGCTGGCGTCGTACGGCATCATGATGCCTCGTTCGCTGTCGGCAACAGCAGAAACTGCAATCGCCGTCGCCAATACTATTGGCTACCCGGTTGCGGTCAAAGCAGCTCATCGCGCCGTTGGCCGGTCAGTCAAGGCCGGCATCGCACTCGACTTGACCGGAGACGACGACGTCGCGCAATCGATCGAGCAAATGAATCAGTCGCTCGGTGACAATGCCGGGCCGTTCACCGTGCAGGAGATGGGCGTCCCTGGATTCGATGTCCGGATCCGGTGCGAACTCGACGATCGGCTCGGAGTCATCGTGTCGGTCGGGCTTGGCGGGGTACACGCCGATGTCATCGACGATCGCACAACGCGCGTCGCCCCGGTCTCGCGCTCGGCCGCCACCGCGATGCTGGCTGAGACAAAGGTCGCAGCCGCACTCGAAGCAGCCGGGATCGACGCTTCTCGGCTGGTCGAAACAATCTGCCTCGCTGCTCTACTTGCATCTGATCACCCGACGGTGGCCCTGCTCGACCTCAACCCGGTCATCGTCAGCTCAAATTCGGCAATGGTCACCGACACCCATGTGCGCCTCGTTCCGCACGATCACGGATCAACCCCGATCCGCAAGCTCGACTAATTCTCTCTTCGTCGCACATCCCCGCCTCGCACACCCGCGCCTGAACCCTTGGCCAGATGTCGCACTGACAGCCGGCCCAGAGTCCTGATCGGCTGCTACGTTCAGCCACATGACGACCGCCGCTGAATTCACTGGCCCATCCGTCGAGTTGCTCCAGGCGCTGATTCGAAACGAGTGCGTCAATGACGGCACTCCCGATTCGGGCAACGAAACCCGGAACTCCGATCTACTGGTGAGTTACCTCGAAGGCACCGGCGTCGACATTCAGACCTATACCCCGCGCCCAGGTCGCGACTCAATGATTGCGCGTATCGCTGGTTCAGATCCGAGCGCACCCTCGTTGTGCCTCATGGGCCATACCGACGTCGTACCGGTCAACCGAGACGGGTGGACCCACGACCCGTTCGCAGCCGACATCATCGACGGCGAAATTTGGGGCCGCGGTGCAGTTGACATGCTCAACCTCACCTCGACGATGGCCGTCGTGTTCCGCCAACTCGCCAACGAAGGCTTCAAGCCCAAGGGCGACCTCATCTACTTCGGTGTCGCCGACGAAGAAGCCGGAGGCGTGTGGGGCGCCGAATGGATGGCCGAAAATCACTGGGATGATATGCGTGCCGATCATGTCCTGACCGAACTCGGAGGCTGGTCGACGGTCGATGACCACGGCAACCGAACCGTCACTGTCAACGTCGGCGAAAAAGGCTTGGCGTGGCGGCGCCTCCGAGTCAAGGGCACGCCTGGCCACGGGTCAATGCCATTCGGTGCAGACAACGCACTCATCAAGGCCGCCGAAATCGTTCGCAGGATCGCCGACTACCGTCCGTCGGCACACATCGACGACATCTGGGAGGCTCAAGTTGATGCGTTTGGCCTGCCCGACGAGCTCCGCGACGCCCTCAAGTCATCGGACAAAATCTGGGACACGTTGAAAGACCTGCCACCGGGCATGGCCCGCACCTGCCACGCGTTGACCCACACGACGTTCTCACCGAACGTTGCCCACGGCGGCCAGAAGACCAACACGATCCCCGACGTCATCGAAATCGATGTCGACATCCGAACAGTTCCAGGCACCACGAAAGACGATGTCGAGCAGCACCTACGCGACGCCATCGGCGACCTCTACGAGCACGTCGAAGTCAGCGAACTCCAAAGCTCCAATCCGACCACGTGCGACTACGGGCCCGGCAACCCGCTCTGGGACGCCGTGACCAAACACACCCAGATCGCCTATCCCGGTGCGAAGCTGATCCCCGGCCTGATCACCGGCGGCACCGATGCACGCTTCTACCGCGAGCGCGGCAGCGTTGCCTACGGCGCCGGCTTGTTCTCCGGCAAGATGGACTTCGCCACGTTCGGCGCACGGTTCCATGGCAACGATGAGCGCATCGATATTGAATCGATCGGCATGTCAGCCGAATACTTCTACGGCATCACCAAGGACCTTCTCGGCTGATGTCCACGGGCATCTCCCAAAATGGAGACCATCTCTCATCACCAGCACGCCAAGACGATCCCAGTTTCGGACAGTAAACCCAAGCAACCCGAAACTGAGACCGCTACAGCGCAACAGGTGCGAGAAACAGTCTCTATTTCAGATGACGCTCGTGAGCGCAGGCCGACGAACCGCGAACGACATCTACCGAAACAAGTCCTTTTCGCTGTCACGAAGCACGGGCGCCATCGAAGCATCGTCGTCGCGCTCCCACTCCCGGCCCCGAATAACCGCGACCGGGACACGACTCGTGTTGCCCTTGACGAGCTCCCCCGCTGCGGCGAGTTCATCGGCGATGCACAACTCCTGGACGCGAAACTCATGACCATGCGGATCGACTTCGCCGATGTAGCTGAGCAGCGGGTTCATCCCCGCAATCCCAATGGCCACATCGGTTTGGCCTTCGCGCCACGGGCGACCAAAGGTGTCGCTCATGATGACGGCCACGTCGACACCCAGCTCGGAGAACCGTGCCCGGTGTGCCCGGCACGAGGCATCGGGATCCTTCGGTAGCACCAAAATTCGCCCCGCCGCACCTGATGACGACTGATCGACGCCGGAATTCGCGCAGCAGAAACCGTGATGCGTTTCGGTGATGAGCACAGGCCCGATCTGGCGGATGATGCGTTTCGACTCGCGCAGCACGACTTCGACGAGGCGCGGGTCCTTGTCCCACTTGGAAGCCCACGTGGTCGCGAACTCGGATGCGACAACGTCAGCGAGTTCGACGCTGCAGCCTTCAGCTTTCGAGACAATCTTCGAGGTGATCACCACGACGTCACCGTCGGTAATCGGGTCGCCCTGTGCGGCTGCTGCAGCGTAAATCATCTCGGCGAGATCGACGCCCGGTTCGATTTCGGGAAGGCCCTCGATACCGAAAATTTGCATGTGTGCCATTGGATCGATCCGATCAGGCCGGGAGGCCGGTGAGGAATTCGACGATTGCTGCGTTGACCGGCTCGGGGTTTGTGAGGTTCGCAGCGTGTGCCCCACTCACTTTGACCACGCCGGAACAACCACTGAGGCCGTCAGCCAGAATCTCGGCACGGTCCATCGTGATCGCAGTGTCTTCGGTTCCGTGAACGATGACTGCCGGGCAGGTGATCTCGCCGAGCCGATCGGTGATGTCGTCACGAGTGCTGAGGCACTGGTACGGCTGCGCGAACGCTTCCTTCGGACGAGCAATCCACTTGGCGATCCAAGCTGGGCTGTGGTCGGGATCATCGATGATGATCGACGCAACGATGTCGGCCAGACCGCTTTCGGGCCCATCGGTGAGCCACACGTGGTTCATGCCGTCGTTCGCCGCCTTGGTCTCAGCGTCGTCGATACCAGCCTGTGTGTCGAGCAGGATGAGGCCGCGCACGCGATCCGGTGCCGTGAGCGCTACTCGGAGCGACAGGAATCCACCTTGGCTCATCCCGCCAATCACGGCCCGGTCAATATCGAGATGGTCGAGCAGCGCAATGCAGTCCGAGGCCGAATCCCAGTAACTGAACGGCTCGCCGTCGTAACCGGTCTGGCCAAAACCGCGCTCATCCCAGGTGATCACACGGTGGTTTTCGCGCAGCGCAGCGATCTGCGGCGCGAACATTTCGCTATCCATTAAGAACCCATGGGCCAAGACCACCGGCGGACCGTCGCCGCCCGTGTCTTCGAAGTAGATGCTCTGACCATTGATTTCCGCGTAGGGCATGTGAGCACGGTAGCCGAGCGGGCAAGATGGACAGATGGCGAACAGCTCCCCCGACCTTTCCAATCAGCCGCGCAGCGTCTCGGACATCTTCGACCCCTCCGCATGGAAAGAGGTCGACGGCTTCGAATTCACCGACATCACGTATCACCGCGCCGTCGACGCCGGCGTCGTGCGCATCGCGTTCGACCGGCCCGAGATCCGTAACGCCTTTCGACCGCACACCGTCGACGAGTTGTTTACGGCGCTCGATCACGCCCGCATGTCGACAGACGTCGGCTGCGTGCTCTTGACCGGCAACGGCCCGTCACCCAAAGACGGCGGCTGGGCGTTCTGCTCCGGTGGCGATCAACGCATCCGCGGTAAGGACGGCTACAAGTACGCGGCCGAAGACGCCGACGGCAATATCGGAACAACAGCTGACTCGATCATGCCGGGTCGCGCCGGGCGCCTGCACATCCTTGAGGTGCAACGGCTGATCCGCTTCATGCCCAAGGTCGTCATCTGCGTCGTTCCCGGCTGGGCTGCTGGCGGCGGACACTCGCTGCATGTGGTGTCGGACCTCACCTTGGCGAGCACCGAGCACGCCAAGTTCAAGCAGACCGACGCCGATGTAGCCAGCTTCGACGGTGGCTTCGGTTCGGCTTACCTCGCCCGCCAGGTCGGGCAGAAATTCGCCCGCGAAATCTTCTTCCTCGGCGACGAGTACACCGCCGACGACATGGTCGCCATGGGTGCAGTCAACAAGTCCGTTCCTCACGCCGAACTCGAGGCCACGGCGCTCGAATGGGGCAAGAAGATCTGCGCGAAGAGCCCGACGGCTCAGCGCATGCTCAAATACTCGTTCAACCTGATCGACGATGGCCTCGTCGGGCAACAGATTTTTGCCGGCGAAGCCACCCGCCTTGCCTACGGCACCGACGAAGCCGCCGAGGGCCGCGACAGCTTCCTCGAAAAGCGCGACGCCGACTTCTCCGCGCATCCCTACCACTTCTAACCGCCACCCTCCCGCCACCCGCACCCGCCACACCCGCCACACCCACCCGCCACACCCAACCGCCACACCCACATCCACGTTTGCGTCGAACTTCTCGTTGACCTGTCCGCGGATTCTTCGACGCAAACGGTGAGACTCGTGAGATGGAGCTGATCGACGACCCGGATGACATGCGCTTCGCACAGTTCCGAGTGAACGAGCGAGCGCTTGCGAGCCGTTCCCAGAAGCGCGACGACGCCGGTGCCGGCCTCTTCCTTGCCGAGGGCGACCTCGTTGTTCAACGGGCGCTCGAAGCCGGGTGCGTGCCGACCGCCGCACTCGTCGATATCGATCGCGTTCCCGACGTCGCAGCACTTCTCGAATGCCCGATCTACGCCGGAGGACCAGCAGTACGAGCCCGGATCGAGCAGATCGGTCTCCCCCTCTCGATCCTCGCCCTTTTCGAGCGGCCTGCTCGTCCAAAGCTTCACGAGCTGGCACGCACAGCACGGCGGATCGTCGTTGCCGAAGCCGTCGATAACCCGGTCAACGTCGGCTCGATCGTCCGGAATGCCGCTGCGATGGGCTGGGACGGCCTCGTGCTCGACCACACCAGCGCCGATCCCCTCGCTCGTCGTGCCCTGCGGGTCGCTATGGGAACCGCCTTCACACTCCCCCACGTTCGGACACGCCATCTTGCCGACGAGCTCCGAGCTCTCGAGGGCTTCGAGTTGTATGCAATGACGCCCAACCCGTCGGCCATCGCACTCGACACGGTCCGGCCTGGTGAACGAGCCGCTGTGCTGATTGGCTCAGAACGCAGCGGTCTCAGCCAGGAACTCCTCGACATCGCCACACCGGTACGGATTCCGATGGCAGCCGGTGTCGACTCGCTCAACGCTGCGGCAGCCACCGCCGTGGTCTGCTGGGCGCTCCGCCGACATCACCCGGCGGACTGAGGTCACCCCACCACAATCGACCACGATCGACCAGAGTCGATAGAAAGATGTGATGTCGCACGTCCTGCTGCTTTCCTGCCCCGATCGATTCGGCGTTGTCGCCGCGACTGCGGAGTTCATTGCCAGCCAGCGCGGCAACATCATCCACGCTGAGCAATACGTCAAGGGCGGCGTCGGGGGTGATGGCTCGGTGTTCTTCCAACGCATCGAGTTCGAGCTGACCAACGACCGATCGGCAGCTGACTTTCTCGCCGACTTCCAAGCGGTCGCCGACCGGTTCGCCATGAACGTTGACCTTCGAGACAACTCGGTGCCGATCCCCACGGCAATCATGTGTTCAAAACAACCGCACTGCCTGTATGACCTGCTCACGCGATGGCGGAGCGGCGAGATGCCGATGGACCTCCGTGTCGTCATCTCGAATCATCCCGATCACCGAGACATCGTCGAACACATGAATCTCCCGTTCGTGCACCTTCCCGTCACCCCAGAAACGAAGCCTGAGCAGGAATTTGAGGTACTCGCGACCCTCGCCGAACACGGTGTCGAGCTCACCGTTATGGCTCGCTACATGCAGATTCTCAGCGACAATTTTGTGTTGCAACATCCAATGCGGATCATCAACATCCACCACTCGTTTCTGCCTGCATTTGTCGGCGCAAACCCGTATCGCCAGGCACACGAGCGCGGCGTCAAGCTGATCGGCGCAACCGCCCATTACGCAACTGCCGACCTCGACGAGGGTCCGATCATCGCTCAGGACACAGCTCATGTAACGCATCGTGAGAACGTTCAGCAGCTCACTGCTCGGGGCCGTGATGTCGAGACACTCGTGCTCTCGCGGGCGGTCCGAGCTCACCTCGAGCACAAGGTCGCGGTCCACGGTCACCGCACAATCGTCTACTCGTAGGGATCAGCCGGCGGCTTCGACTGCTGCTGCTCGTGATCGGCGGCCACGAGGCGCTGAACCACTCGGCTCCCAGCGGAACTTCTTGAGCGCGATGGCCAAACCCACAAGACCCCATGCCGCAACGAAGGCAAGCGACCCCGGGTTGAACGCTGGACCATCAACAATGGGTGAGAAGCAGTCTTGGAAAGCATTGACGAACGGCTTCAGCGGAAAGAAGTTGCCGACCGAGTTCAAGAAACTGTTCTTGCGGTCACTCACCACGAACACGTCGGAGATGAACGCAAGCGGCAAAATCACCGCATTTGCCGCAGCCGAAGCCGAACTGGCCGACTTGACCAGCGATGCCAGCGCCATCCCGAGCGCTGCGAACGACGCCACGCCGACGATAAAGGTCAACACGGCTGCGGGCATCTTGGCCCAATCGATTGACAGGTCATACAGGACAACACCCATCGTCAGCATCAGCAGCACACCGACCATGGCGATGACGACTGCCGAGAGCACGAATCCGGCGATGTAGGTCCAGGTTGGCAGCGGCGTGCCCCGCCACCGCTTCAGCACTCCCTCGTCGCGTCGCAGTGGCACCATGTTCGCGAGGTTGGTGAAGGTGGCCGACACCGCGGTGTAGGCGGCCAGACCGCCGGTGTAAAACTGACTGACCGGCCAGCGGTTGCCCGGTGTGCAGGCATCGTCGCCGCAGACGAAGTCGTTCCCAAACAGCGCGTTGAACAGAATGAGCATGACAATGGGAAGCAAGAGCGTAAAGAACAACGCGATTGGTACGCGGGTGAAGAACTTCAGTTGGTAACGCGTCTGGCGGATCACCAGCGAAGCATTCGACGCGAAGCCGCTCACGACCCGCTCCCCACTCCGTACTCCCCAGTCAGTTCGAGGAACACATCTTCGAGCGATGCCCGTCGCACACTCAGTCCTTCCAGTTCGAGCGACTGCTCGATGGCCCAACCGGTGAGGCGATGGACCGCAACGGTCGGCTGATCGACACGGACTTCGATGAGACGGCCCGACATGCTCACCTGGGCACCCAGCACTTCGGCGAACGTGCCCGCCGCTGCGTCGAGCGAGATCGAGTCCGGCACGTCAAAAGACACAATCGTCCCGCTGAGCCGGTTGATCAACTCAGCTGGTGCGCCTTCAGCCACCATGCGGCCCTGCATCAGCACCCCGACCCGATCGGCGAGATGCTCCGCTTCGTCGAGATAGTGAGTCGTCAAGAGCACGGTGGTGCCGTCAGCGATCAAGGCCTCAATGAGGTCCCACGACTTCCGCCGCGCTGATGGGTCGAACCCCGTGGTCGGCTCATCGAGAAAGAGCATTTCAGGGCGGCCGACGATCCCAAGCGCAAGGTCGACTCGTCGCTTCTGGCCACCCGATAGCGATCCGACTCGCTCGTCGACTTTCTCGTCGAGCCCAGTCAGTCCAACGACTTCGTCGAGCGAGCGGGGATTGCTGTAGGCGCTCGAGTACAGATCGATCACTTCGCGCACGGTGAACTCGGTTTCGACTCCTGACGACTGGAGCACGATGCCAATGCGGTCGCGGAATTTCCGATCGGCCTTCGCCGGATTAACGCCGAGCACACTCACCGCGCCGGATGACGGCTCACGATGTCCTTCAAGGATCTCGACCGTGGTCGACTTCCCAGCACCGTTCTCGCCGAGCAAGGCATAGACCTCGCCCTGGTCAACGTGGAACGACACTCCGTCAACAGCGTGATTTGAGCCGTAGTGCTTGTGCAGGTCGGTGACGTCGATGGCAGCCATGTCAGGGTCGAATGTACAACTCGCAGGCGTTTTGGCGTTTGGTCAAGCCCGCGGATAGCTCGCCGAGGTAATTGGAAGCCCGGTGTCGTTCCGGAGGTGTTCGGCGGCCGGCACGAAATACGCCATCATTTCGCCGGCGATTGCTTCGCCAATCGGCTGGTCGGCACAGGTGCGTTCGACTGCCGCCGCCATGTGCACCAACCAACGGTCGCGCTCAAGCGGGCCGACATGAAACGGGAAGTGCCGCATCCGGAGCTTCGGGTGCCCGCGCTCTTCCATGTAGGTCTGCGGGCCACCCCAGTACTGAGCGAGGAACAACGTGAGGCGGTGCCGTGCACCAGTCAGGTCAGGTTGCTCGGGGTAGAGCGGGAGTAAGACATCATCGGTCGCAACACCTTCGTAGAAGGCATCGACAAGACGCTCGAAGAACGCAACCCGTTCCTCGTCAGTCGATCCGACTCTCGAAAACAACGAAGGAGCTGCGTCAACCACAACGTCCACGCTAGGGCGCAAGAGAGATCTTCGATCAGACTGCGGCCAAGACTTCCTCGGCTGCGAAGCCCTCGCTCAGTCGAATGTTGGCTCGATGTAGTCGGGGAAGATGTCTGGCAGACCGTTACTGACCTTGACTGGGTACACAGGATCTCGCTTCTCGAGGAAGCTGGTGACACCCTCACGCGCATCGTCGCTTGACCCCCGAGACAGAATGCCGCGCGACTCGACGCGGTGGGCTTGCATCGGATGATCAGCGCCCAGCATTCGCCACAGCATTTGGCGAGTCAGGGCCACCGACACTGGCGCTGTGTTCTGCGCGATTTCCGTGGCGATGGCTCGGGCTGCGTTTAACAGATCATCTCCGGCGTGCACGCTTCTGACAAGCCCACCGGCGAGCGCCTCAGCTGCTGGGAAGACTCGGCCGGTGTAGCACCATTCGGCTGCCTGGCTTATCCCCACGATGCGCGGCAGGAAGTACGACGAGCATGCTTCTGGCACGATGCCGCGCCGGGCGAACACGAAGCCAAACTTCGCGCCCTCGCTGGCAAGTCGAAAGTCCATCGGCAACGTCATTGTGACGCCCACGCCGACCGAGGCGCCATTGATCGCACCGATCACCGGCTTGGTGCATTCGAAGATCCGCAGCGACACCATTCCACCGCCGTCGCGTGGGACACCCGCTTCTGTCTGGATATCGCTGCCACCCTCGGCGAATGTCTCGCCTCCAGCACCAGACAAATCTGCGCCAGCGCAGAAGGCGCGGCCCGCCCCGGTGACGATCACGGCCCGCACATCATCGTCGGCGTCAACCTGGTCGAACGCGTCGATGATCTCGTACATCATCGTGCCCGTGAAGGCATTGAGCTTCTCAGGCCGGTTCAATGTGATCGTCGCGATGTTGTCAGCGACGTCATAAATGATCTGCGTGTACTCCATGCAGGAGCAACGTAGTGAGCTAGACGTCCAAAAATCGACTTGCAGCGATGCCAGATCCAATGGCTCCCGCTGCGGCACCGATGATCAGCATGATCAGCATCACCTGTTTGTCGTAACCATCGGTCACGACCAGCGCAGCGAAGCCACTCCCCTCAGGGAATTCACCAACACCGCTCGTCCATTGGCTGTTCCATGCCCAGAGCCCGCCACTGGCAAGGATGCCGCCAATGATGCCGTGGAGCAAGCCTTCGAGCATGAAGGGGACACGAATGAACCAATCGGTCGCACCGACCAGTTTCATCACTTCGATTTCCCGTCGTCGGGCAAAGATCGCCGTACGAACTGTGTTCCAAATCAACAGGATCGCCGCCAACAGCAAGAAGATAGAGAGCAGCAAGAGACGGAACCCGAAGAAGTCTTGGAGCTGGCCAATCAGGCTGATCTGGTCTTCGGCAAACTGCACGTTATAGACGTTCGGCAACTCGGCGAAGGCCCCTTCAAGCTGCCGCAGCAGGTCGACGTCGGTGCCTTCGGTCGGAACAACCTTGTACTGAGTCGGGATATTGTCCAGGCTGAGCAGGGCGAGCGTGCCCGGCTCTCCGGCAAGCACGATCTGTGCCTCGTCGAGTGAGCAGGCTGCATCGCAGTAGGAGAACTCTTCTACGAACGTGCCGGCATTGCCCAGCGCTGTGTCGATAACACCCAACTGGTCGTCTGTCGCGCCGGCATTGACGAAGATAATCATTTCGACGCCGCCCTCCCACTTGGAGAGCAGGTTGTCAAAGCCTTGCTGGCTGAGCAGGGTCAGGCCGACCCCG
>JBLIKS010000070.1:0-10807 GCA_047635555.1 Candidatus Azotimanducaceae bacterium | reverse complement strand
TATTCTTGGCAACTTGGTTGAGAACGCACAGCACCACGGCGGCGGCGCCCTCTCTATCCAGTTGGCACCAGTGGCCAAACGTCGGATGCGGATCACTGTCGAAGACGGCGGACCCGGTGTGGCACGCGGGGAGCGAGAACGCATCTTCGAGCGGTTCGCACGAGGCAGTTCCGCTCGCCATCGAATCGGCACAGGGCTCGGCCTGGCGCTGGTCGCTGAACACTGTGCTGCCATGGGTGGCGCTGCCTGGGTCGAAGACCGTCAAGGCGGTGGGGCACGCTTCGTTGTCGAACTGCCGTCCGAGGTGCACGAATGACCCATTCGTTCAAACAACGCATCATCGCCGCTGCACTCGTGCAGCTGCTTGCTGTCGTCGCTGTTGCCTGTTCTGTTCCGACAGGCGACTCGACGTTCCAGCCGATTGACGGCAATGAGATCCCCGGTGGCCTGAACGATTCGACGACAACCACGTCGACAACCACGACCACCACATCGCTTCCCGATACGCCCGAATCAACCGTCGAATCGACGACAACCACCACGCAGGCCTCGGCCGAAATCGTCGATCTGTACTTCATCTCACGGGGGCTGCTCGTTGTTGTCGAGACGGAACTCGTCGCACGCCGCGATCTCAATCAGATCGTGGTTGCTCTCGAACAGGGCCCCCCATTCGGCAGCGGCTTCAGCTCGTTCGTGGGGCGCGGCCTGATCGTCGGCCAGCCGACAGTCGAAGGCGGCGTGATCGCCATCGATCTCGATGCCGAGGTGTACGACCTGATTCTCGCCCGGAATCAACGGCAGGCCATCGCCCAAATCGTGTGGACGTTCCTCCAGAACAGCACTGCGGTCGGCCAGGTTGCTTTCACCCTCGACGGCGAACCGTTCCCCGTACCTGCTGACGGCGGCGACCAGGAGTTCGCCGCGATCGACGACTTCGCGTCACTTGACCCAGGCACACCTCGCTCGTCTGTTGAACTACCCGCTCAGATTCCGATCGAACCGACGACCGGAACAAGCGTGCCCGAATAGTTCAGTAGCCAAGGCGCTGGACTCGTTCCGGCTTGCGTTGCCAGTCTTTGTCTACCTTGACCCGGAGTTCGAGGTAGACGCCCTCGGGAAGCTGCTTACGGGCGAGCTCGCCTGCACGCTTGAGGATCAACCCGCCTTTGCCGATCACCATGCCCTTCTGGCTGTCACGCTCGACGATGATGTTGACCCGGATACGGGGCCATTCCCATTCGGCGACCTCGGTCGCAATCGAGTACGGCAACTCGTCACGGGTGACAGCAAGCAACTGTTCGCGAACGAGTTCGGCCACCCACTTTTCTTCAGGAAGGTCCGACACCTCGTCGTTGGGGAAGTACTGGGGGCCCTCGGGCATCGAAGCGGCGAGATAGTCGACGAGCAGCCCGATGCCCTCACCGTTCTTGGCCGACATGGGGAAGTACTCCTTGGCGCCGAGCGAGCTCGCTGCCTGAAGCATTCCGAGCACCTGTTGGGGTTTGGCCACGTCAGTCTTGTTCACGATCACGATTGCTTTGGACACATCGATCCGGTCGGAAACCCAACGATCACCCTTACCAAATGGCATCGTGGCGTCGAGCACCAGGCAGGTTACGTCAACGTCTTTGGTACTTTCGATCGCCGTCGCGTTGACCCGTTCGCCGAGTGCGGTGACCGGCTTGTGGAGGCCTGGTGTGTCGACAAAAATCAACTGGCTCGTTGGGCGGGTGAGTACACCCATGATGCGATGCCGGGTCGTTTGCGGCTTGTCGGAGACGATGCTGATCTTGCGCCCGCAGATCGCGTTCACCAGCGACGACTTCCCGACGTTCGGGCGACCCACGAAGGTCACGAACCCTGACGTGTAACTCTCACTGGCATCAGTCGGTTCTTCGGTCACTTCGTTAGTGTGCCAGGCTCATTTCCATGACGCGCACGATCAACGGCATCGACGAGATGAAGACCCTCGTCGGCGAGCACCTCGGCTGGTCCCCGTACACCGAGATCACCCAAGAACAAGTTCAGAAATTCGCCGAAGCAACAGGCGATCACCAGTGGATCCACATCGATGTCGAACGGGCTACAGCTGGCCCATTCGGTGGCCCGATCGCTCACGGTTATCTGACTCTGTCGCTCGGCCCAATGCTCTCGCCGCAGGTGTTCGGGGTCTCCGGCGTCGCGATGGGCGTCAACTACGGCGCTGGCAAGATCCGCTTCCCCAGCCCCGTACCCGTTGGCTCAAAAGTTCGCCTCGGCATCACACTCGTGTCCGTCGACGACATCCCCGGCGGCGCGCAAGTCACCCAAGAGTTTGTTTTCGAATGCGAAGGGGCCGTCAAACCGTCGTGCGTCGCAGAAGTGATCTTCCGCTATTACGTCTGAGTCACCACCAGATGACCGAGGCCATGCCGATCGACATACCGCTTGCAGCGGTCCATGAAGCAATCGCTGCGTCGCGGCCTGACGAGTACTGTCTCGTTTTTCGCGACCAGCGGTTCACCTGGCAACAGGTCACGGACCGCACCAGGCGGCTCGCCAACGCGCTGCTCGACCGCGGCCTCGGCTGCCATACCGAGCGATCCGAACTCGCCAACCACGTCAGTGGGCAAGATCACCTGGCGATCTACCTCCACAACGGCAACGAGTATCTGGAATCAATGCTCGGTGCGCTGAAGGCTCGCGTCTGCTCGCTGAACGTCAACTATCGGTACGTCGCCGAGGAACTGCACTATCTCCTGACCGATGCACAGGCCACCGCCATCGTCGTGCACTCTCAGTTCGCCCCGACACTGGCCGAAGTGTTGCCGCAGTTGCCGCACCTCAGCGTCATCCTGCAGGTCGATGACGAGTCCGGAAACGATCTCCTCCCCGGCGCTGTTTGGTACGAAGACGCACTTGCAGCAGCCTCGCCCGAACGGCCCTCCGTCGACTGGAGCGGTGACGACCTCTACATGCTCTACACCGGCGGCACCACCGGGATGCCGAAGGGCGTGATGTGGCGCAACGGCGATGCCATGGTCGAGTGCTTCGGCGGTTCCCGCACGGCCCAAACCGTCGACGAATTCGTCGCCGAGGCCAACACCGGGCTGCAGGCGCTCCTTGCTCCCCCCTTCATGCACGGCGCCGGACATTGGATGAGTTTCCGTACATGGCTCGGTGGCGGCACCGTTTTCGTGCAGTCGGTTCCGGAACGGCTCGATCCGGTCGACGTGTGGTCATTGATCGAGCACGAGCGCCTGAATTTCCTCTTGATCGTCGGAGATGCCTTTGCTCGCCCGCTGCTCGACGAACTGGAATCTCCGACTGGCCGCGATGCGTACGACCTCTCATCGCTGACGGTGATCCTCTCTGGCGGAGCTGCTCTGTCGGCCCCACTGAAGAACCAATTTCTTCAGCTTCTGCCGACCGTGATGATCGTCGACGGGCTCGGCTCGTCCGAGGCCGGCGGCCAGGTCTCGCACGTGTCGGCCGGCGGCACCGCCTCGACGGGTACCTTCGAACTTACGCCCGGCAATGTGCTGCTGTCTGCTGACCTCGATCGGGTGCTTGATCCAACCGAACAGGAGACCGGCTGGCTCGCCAAGACCGGCCGATTGGCGCTCGGCTACCTCGGCGACGAAACCAAGACGCAGCGCACCTATCCGACGGTTGCCGGCCAGCGCTACGCCGTCCCAGGCGATCGGGCTCGCTTCCAGGATGGCGACCCAAACGATCTCATCGTCGAACTCCACGGTCGCGACGCGGTCACGATCAACTCGGGCGGCGAGAAGATCTTTGCAGAAGAGGTCGAAGCTGCAATCAAGGCCCATCCGGCAATCTACGACTGTGTGGTTGCGGGCCGCCCGAGCGACCGCTGGGGTAGCGAGGTGGTGGCTGTGGTGAGAATTCGCGATGGCCATGAGGCCGATGACGCAGCACTCCTTGCCGAAGCCGAACGCCACATCGCTCGATACAAACTGCCCAAGGCGATCGTCCGTGTCGAACAAATTGTGCGTTCGCCCAGTGGCAAAGCTGATTATCGATGGGCGAAGACAATCGCCAGCACCTGACCTGAGCAAATTCGCGACACTCGAACACGGCTGGCCTCTATGGTGACATCCGAACGGCTACCGAACTGCTACCAAACTGCTACCGAACTGCTACCAAACTGCTACCGAACCCCCACCGGACATCACGATCACCTGAAAGGGCGGCCTGACATGGGTCTTCTCGACAAACTCAAAGGCGAACTCGTTGACATCATCGAGTGGATGGACGACTCACGATCCACACTCGCGTGGCGCTTCCCGCGCTACCAGAACGAGATTAAGAACGGTGCACAGCTCATTGTTCGCGAAGGCCAGAAAGCCGTCTTCGTCTATCGCGGCGCGCTCGCCGACCAATTCGAGCCGGGCCACTACGAGCTCACGAGCGAGAACCTCCCCATCATGTCGACGCTGCAAGGCTGGAAGCACGGCTTCAACAGCCCGTTCCGCAGCGAGGTCTACTTCATCAACACCCGACCGGTCACCGACCTGCGCTGGGGCACCCCGCAGCCCGTCACGGTCCGCGACCCCGACTTCAAGATGGTGCAGATTCGGGCCAATGGGCTGTGCGTCGTCAAGATCGCCGATGTTGAGATCTTCTTAAAGGAAGTGATCGGTACCGACTCAGCCGTCGAAGCCGACGAAATCGCCGAGCTACTGCGTCGGGTCATCTCGATGGCATTCTCCGACATGGTCCTTGCGACTGGCCTCGGTGCTATTGACCTGCAGGGCCAGCAAGTCGCCCTCTCCGCGAAGCTTGCCGAGTTCGTGCAAGAGCGCGTTGACGACGAGTTCGGCCTCTCAATCCCTGAGATGACGATGAACATCTCGCTGCCTGACGAGATAACGCAGGCGATGACCCGCGGCGTGGCCAAGGGCGTCGAAGCCTCCGGTTTCATCGAGAACGTCGACCTCAACAAGTACCAGCAGGCTCAAGTCGCCGACTCCATGCTCGCTGCTGCCCAGAACGAGGGCGGCTCGGTGATGGGCGACATGATGCAGATGGGGATGGGCGCGATGATGGCTGGCCAGATGGCTCAGACCATGCCAGGTATGGCCGGCCAGCACCAGCCGGCCGCCGCACCGGCGCCCGCCGCCGCATCTGCTCCCCCACCGCTGCCCGGCCAGACCATGTACCACGTCGATCACGGTGGCCAATCCGGTGGTCCGTACAACATGGCCCAGATGCAGGCCGGTATTCAGAACGGACAGGTCACGGGCCCCACCCTCGTCTGGGCACAGGGAATGGCTGGATGGGCTCCGGCTCAGTCGGTTCCCGATCTGCAGGCTCTCTTCTCCGCTCCGCCGCCTATGGCGCCGACAAGCGCCACGCCGCCACCAGTGCCGCCGCCTGCACCCGCAGCCGAATGAGCGACCAGTCACCGCCTCCGTTGCCTGATCCGGGCGGCTCAGTGCCATCATCACCACCGCCGCCACCATCACCATCGTCACCGCCACCACTCACCGGCAGCGAAGCGACCCCCGTCGACGAAGCTTCGTCGCTCGATTCGATGGCGATGAAGCACAGCACCGAAGACAGTCGCACCTACCCATGCGGTGCCTGCGGTGGCGAGTTGCACTTCGACATCGAGTCGCAAATGCTGAAGTGCCCGCACTGTGGAAACACGCACGAACTTGTTGAAGGCGAAGGGGGCCAGGTCATCGAGAACGACCTCCGCGCTGCGCTCCAACTCGTCAAGTCCGGCAAGCAGGCCCACCAGGCAAACTTTGTCGGAGTCGACAAAGAGATCGTCTGCCAGAACTGCGGCGGACACACCACCTTTACTGGCACGCTCACGGCCGAGAAGTGCCCGTACTGCGCGACGCCGATTCAACGTGACGACGTGCACGACGCCCCCGACCGCCTCCCCGTCGACGGCGTGCTGCCTTTCTCGATCGACGACAAGCAAGCCAAGGAACTGATCGAGAAATGGATCAGCAAACGCTGGTTCGCTCCGTCCGAGTTTAAAACCTACGGTCGCACCGGCGCGTTCTCCAGCGTGTACACCGCGTACTTCACGTACGACGCCGACACGCGCACGAACTACACCGGCCGGCGCGGCGACAACTACACCGTCACCGTCGGCCAGGGCGACAACCGTCGCACCGAAACCCGTACAAGGTGGACCTCGGCTCGAGGCCAAGTGAACAACAGCTTCGACGACATTGCCGTATTCGCGAACGAAGGATTCGAACGCAAGCGGATTGAGAAACTCGAGCCCTGGCCAACAGAGGCCGCCAAGCCATACTCGGCCGAGTACGCCGCTGGCCACCTCGCTCGCACCTACGACAACGACGTCGAAGAGTGCCTTCCCGAGGCGACGACGCGGATGGAGACCGAGATCCGCGAAACCGTCCGAGGAAACATCGGTGGCGACCAGCAGGAAATCCGCTCGATGAACATCAACTGGTTGAAGATGACATACAAACATCTGCTGCTGCCGATCTGGCTGCTCACGGTGATCTATGAGAACAAACCATTCCAGGTCTACATCAACGGTGTCACCGGCGAAGTCCACGGCGCCCGACCGTTCAGCAAGGTCAAGATCATCACTGCCGTCGTGATCGCCGTCCTGGTGATTACTTTGATTGCAGTTGCCGTCTCAGCCGGAGGGAGTGGCTAGATGATCATTTCTTTCATCCTGCTCGCAGCTGTCATCAGCATTGTCGGGTTCGGCGTGGCGCTCTCAGTACGCGGAAAACGCGACTTCGCCAAGCAGAACGAAGTGGTTCCTGGCAGGAAGTCACCGGCACCTGCGTCGTGGGCCGGTGCACATTCGCCGCAAGCCAAACTGCACCGTCGGCTCGGCGACGCAGTACGTGCAGCAAACGGCAACCCTCGGCTCGTCGAACTCGGCCTCGCCATCCAGACCAAGCAAATCGAAGCTGAAGCCATGGCCATCGACGAGCGACTCGTCGCTGCCGCGGCGTTGCCCACCAGACACCGCGCCGGCGCCGTTGCCGAATTCGAACCACAGGTCGCCGCATTAGAAGACGCCGTTGCGGCGCTGATCAAAAGCACCACGGTCAGCGACTCAAAGCAACTGCTCGAACAAGCAGTCTCCGATGCCGACATGAAGCTCCAGGCACTCGCAGAAGCGCGAGCAGAAATCGAGGCTGTCGACCGCTCCGCCAACGGCACGCTGCCCGAAGCTATCCCCGAACCCAGCCCCGAACCCAGCCCCGAACCCAGCCCCGAACCCAGGCCTGACGTCGAGCAGGGCAAGGCAACGGGCTGAGCCCGGCCCTAGCCTGAGCGTGTGACTCACACACGTTCCTGGGATACCGAGAAGCTTCCGGAGGGCGAAGCAAAGGTCGCGGCCGTTCGTGACATGTTCGATGCGATTGCCCCGAAGTACGACCGGCTCAATCGCATCATTTCTTTCCGCCTCGACGTTCGCTGGCGAAAGCGTGCCGTCCGCGATCTTGCGCTGCCAGCCGGCAGCACGGTGCTCGACCTCGCAAGCGGCACCGGTGACCTCTGCATCGACCTCAGCAAGGCTGGCATGACGCCAGTCTCGATGGATTTGAGCTTCGGGATGCTCTCGGCCGATCGATCAGGTAGCCCGCGAGTCCAGACCGACATCCTGCGACTCCCGGTCCCGGACGCCTCGGTCGACGGTGTGATGTGCGGGTTCGCACTTCGTAACCTGCTCGATCTGCCGACGTTTTTCAACGAACTGGGCAGAGTCGTCAAGCCAGGCGGGCGAATCGCTCTCCTCGACGTCAGCGTTCCCAGGAACCGCGTGGTCCGCTGGGGCAACGGCATCTACTTCGGGAAAATCGTGCCCAAAATCGGCGCAGCGTTATCCGACGGCCCGGCATACGCATACCTCCCGAAGAGCGTTGCCTACCTTCCCGAACCCGCCACCATGATCAGCGCGCTCAGAGACGCCGGGTTCGCCGATGCCGAACACGCCCAACTATCCGGCGGGCTCACCCAGTTGATGGTCGGCACGCGGGCCTGACCGTTGCTGTGATGCACGCCGTCACCCGGCCGCTCGCCGAACTGATCAGCGCCGACGAGGCCACCCCGGACCTCAATGACGTCGCAGGAAGCGACGGGTTCCTGTTCGTCCGCGACGGAGTCGGCATCGCCGGGCGAGGTATCGCTGCACGCGTTCCCATCGACGCTGCAGTCCAATGGCTCGCAGCAGTCGATCACCGGTCGACGGTCGATGGTATTGACCTGATCGCAATGGGCTCGATTCCCTTTCGGCCCGGCCAGGATGGTGACCTTGTCGTCCCGGCCGTCCTCGTTGGCAAGCGAGCCGACGGCACCCAGTGGGTGACCACATTCGACGATGCCGACCCAACCGAGGCACTCTCGGCACCAGACAAACCGACCCCGACTGCGACGACCTACTCGATCGGCCACAGCGCACCCATCGAGACGTACCTGGCTGCGGTCGCAGCAGCACGTGATGCGGTTCGAGCCGGCCAACTGACCAAAGCAGTGATTGCCCGCCCCATCACCGTGACCGCCGACCAACCGATCGATATTGGTTCGGTTCTTCGTCGGCTCAAAGCGTCGTTCGGATCGAGCTACCGGTATTCGATTGACGGCTTAATCGGCGCCTCACCCGAACTCCTCGTCGAAGTCGAGGGCGCAGTCGTTCGTTCGCACCCGCTTGCCGGCACCACACCACGGACCGGCAACCCCGCCAACGATGCGGCACTTGCAATCGAGCTGCAGGCCAGCAAAAAAAACCAGATCGAACACCGCATCGTGATTGACGAAGTCCACGACACGCTTCTGCCCTGGGCTAGTTACCTCGACTGGGAACCGGAGCCGTCCATCGTCTCGGTGGCCAACGTCCAGCATCTCGGGACCCGAATGGAAGGCATGCTGAGCCAGCCAGGGCCAAGTGTGATCGAGCTCGTTCGGGCGTTATCTCCGACTCCGGCACTCGGCGGTCACCCCCGGTCGGACGCGATCGAGCTCATCGAGCGCGTCGAAGGCTTCGAGCGAGGGCGGTACGGCGGTGCAGTCGGCTGGGTCGACGCAGCCGGCAACGGCACGTGGGCTGTGACCATTCGCTGCGCCGAACTGTCTGACGACCGGCTTGTCGCCCGGCTCGTTGCCGGCGGCGGCATCGTTGCCGAGTCAGAACCGTTGTCCGAACTCGCCGAGACACAGGCCAAGTTCCAGGCGATGCTCAGCGCCCTCGTGCGGCCGTAGCTCCCCTTTCTCGCCTTTCTCGCCTTTCTCGCCCTCGGATGCAGCGTTCAGCTGATGGCAGCTGCGACGGCGGCATGCAGGTCGGCGTGAACCTCGACGTTACGGTCGCGCGTTGACTCGACCCGCACGACCCACGGGCCCGGTAGAGCGAGCTGGCCAATCAGTTCGTCAGTCGTCGCCACCGTGCGGGCTTCGACGCCATACGCTGCTGCGAGAGCAACCACGTCTGTTCCCAACGGAGTGCCGAAGAGTTGTTCAAAACGATCGTGCTCGAGGGTCGACGCCTGCGGCAGAAACGAGAAAATCCCTCCCCCGTCGTTGTCGACAACGACGACTCGAAGGTCAATGCTGTTCGCGACGAGCCCGACCAGCGCGTTGCTGTCGTGCACGAAGGCGAGGTCGCCAATGAGCACTGCGGCCGATTTACCCATCGCAGCGATACCGCGCGCAGTTGACATCACCCCGTCGATGCCGTTGGCCCCTCGGTTGGAATGGGCTGCTGCGCGCCGCCCGCCGAACCACTCGTGATCACGGATCGGCATCGACGACGACACGACGAGTTCAACACCAGCCGGGAGATGATCAGCAACGGTTCGGGCAACGAGGGGCTCCGACAGCTCGCCAGTCTCAGACAGCGCTGCCAGTACCGCAGCGTCGGCAGCACAATCAGCTGTGACCCAATTATCGAGCCACCCCGAGTCTGGGGTGCTGCCCTCAACGGCTGCGATGACCGCGCCGATCGTTGCGACCGCGTCGACGTTGCGCCCGGGATCGATGAGACCCGGACCCCCAATCTGGACCAACTGGGCCCCGCCCGAAACTGCACGATCGATCCACTGGGCCAGTGTCTTGGACGTCGACGGTCGGCCGACTCGGACAACGACATCGGGAAGATGGCCGTCGGCGAATGACGCCAAACGCAGCATCGACTCGGACGTCGTGACCACTCCGTCGAGGTGCCGCATCCCAGAGATCGGGTCAGCAAGGATCGGCCAACCGGTCAGCGCATGGAGCGCTGCCACGCTGGCAGCATCGACACCGCTTCGGCCGCCGGCAAGGATCAACCCGTGAGGCACGTTGATCGCTGCGAGCGGTTCGCCGCCCGCCACGGGGGCCTCGACCCGTTCGTCGCTTACGAGCGCTCCCGGGAGGCCACCGGCCACTCCCAGCAGCGGTTCACGGAACGGCAGGTTCAACTGAATCGGACCAACCCGAGCACGCTGCATGGTTTCCACAGCGAGCGCACGCCACCGACCTCGCTCTGCGGCGTCCGCCACGCCGGGGTCGTGGTACCAGCGGACATGACCGCCGTACAGCTCGACCTGATCGATGGTCTGCGGCGCTCCGACGCCGCGCAACTCTTCGGGCCGATCCGCAGTGACCACGATCATCGGAACGTCCGACAACCCTGCTTCGACAACGGCAGGCAAGAAGTTCGCCGCTGCGGTGCCACTTGTGCACAACAGAATTGCCGGGACACCACTGAGACCCGATCCGAGCGCAACGAAGCCAGCGACGCGTTCGTCATGAACGACTTGGACGCTCAGCTCAATCCGAGCGGCGAGGGCCATTGCCAATGGGGTCGACCGGGACCCAG
>JBLIKS010000069.1:0-10987 GCA_047635555.1 Candidatus Azotimanducaceae bacterium | reverse complement strand
GACGAACCGTGACCGCCGAAATGATCGGGCCGGTGTGGCCCTTGCGCAGCAGGTCGATGATCATGCCGTTGTGCGGGGCCTCGCCGGTGCCGGTCGAGAAGAACACGATCTCGGCCTTCGGATTCTGTACGTCATTGAGTGTGTAGCGGCCGGCGACTTTCGGGCCGAGATAGATGCGGTCGCCAGTCTTTTTGAGTGCCAGGCGAGGGGTGAGTGCCGGCGTGTTGTCCTCTGTGGGTGGCACGAGGACGATATAAAACTCGAGCTCGTCGAGACCGTTCTCGTCGGTGAGGTAGCCGAAGTCGTCAAAGATGCGCGACGAGATCGAATACGAGCGACGGATCAGCTTGTCCCATCGCTTTTCAGCTTCAAGGTCGTCGGCCTTGTCGGTGCGCTTTTCCCAGTAGCCGAGCCCGAGTGATGCGTACTGCCCGGGCAGGTACGACGTGTCGCCATTGTCGGGCTTGACGCGGAGTACCCAGAGGTCGGAGTGGGTTGGCTCGAAGTACGTGATTGTTGCGTTGTAGTGCTCTTCGCGCAGTTCCTCGATGGCGCCAATGTGCTTGGTGCGACGTTCGAGCGACGACCGAGGCGCCGAAACGTCGGCGTCCGGGAAGGAACTCGACAGGAGGGCAAACCCAATCTCAGAACCGAGTGCCGTCGTGGAGGGCTTACTGTTCCCATCTGCATCAAGCCCAGGCTCGCCGACAAACCACACATTGCCCGTGGCTACCGCAGCGTCGCTCAGCCCGATGCTCTCGTGGCTGACGGTGATCCGCGGCGGTGCGAACACAACGTGATCGAACTGCAAGTCGGGTGTACGGCGATCACCAAACTCGACGAGCGGGAACTCGCCGATCATCGACACGTGCTTCGGCGTCGAACGGTAGAGCAACGTGGCGCGACGGCTCCGTTCAAGCTGACGCAACACGTACTCGCCAGTCGGCGAGAGCTTTGTCGGGTCCATGCCCTGCGCAGCGAGGACGACGCGGTTGCCGGTATCGGCGAACTGTGCGGTGAGTTCGACGGCGTGATCGGACGGGCCGACGACGAGGACATCGTTGTCGGTGCCGACGTCGGTGTGGCCGATGCAGATCCGGTCGCTGTCCGGCAGCTTCACTGCGGGCGACCAGGTCGGGTCGCTGTGGCGGTCGGCGATCAGCACAGTGCGGGTGCGGTAGCTGAGTCGATTGGTGTCGACGACGAGATGTTCTCCGACGACATTGATCGCTGTGGCCGACTCGCCGTAACCGACGTCGAGTTCGTTCGCACCAATCACGTCGGGGAGCGCCACGGCAGAGTTGCCCTCAAGAATGCGGACGCGCTGCAGCCCTGAACGGCGGGCGAGGACGGCAGCCGACAAGCCGCTGGCTGAGCCTCCGACGACCACTAGGTCGTACAGGATCGGGTCATTCAGCGCCGTCGGGTCGGTGGAATCAGCCATGCGTAAACCAATCTACGCGACCTCGAGTTCATTACGGAAGCCCAGCGTCGCGCCGAGCTCACTCCACCCGCCACACCAGCAATCCACATGAACACGCTCAGCCGTGGACGCTCATGGAAGACGAAGGGTTGATTTGCCGGTTGCGGCTGAACGTGGCCATGTCGAGGTTCACACCTGTGTAGCGAGCAGTGACCTGCAGCGGTTCGGCATCGTGGTCGTGGCCGCCTTCGACCGCCTCGATGAGCTCCGCCATCATGTGCCCCGCAACGCCTGCGTTCTTGAACTGGTTGCCGCTGGTGCCAATGGCGACGTAAAAGCCGTCGAGGTCGGTGCGGTCGTAGATCGGGATCCAGTCGTCGCTCTTGTCGTAACGGTCAACTACGCCCTTCTTCTCGTGCGGCAAGGGCACGCCGAGTGTCGGCATCCGCTTGTTAATCCGCATCGTGTTGGTCTCCCAACCATCACTCGTGATCTCTCCGAGTTCTTCGTCGGGGCCGACGGGAACCTTCGGATCGCACGGCGGATCGGTCGTACCGACGAGGATGTTGTTACCGGGCTGCGGCCGGAAATAGATGCCGCTGTCGTCGTCTGCCACGGCGAACCCGTCAGCGGTGAAGTCCATGTCGGGCGGGCCGGGCACGTGGTACGTCTCATGGCGGATCGACGCCGTCTTGATATTCATCGCGTCGTACACGCCGGCCAGCTTGTTGATCGCCGAGCTGTGCGGCCCGCCGACGTTGACGACGACCTTGGCGGTGACGGTCGAGCCGTCAGCCAGCTCAACTCCCGTCACGCGGTCGCCCGAAGCACAGGGATGCGTCAAGAATCCGACGACCTCGGTGCGGAACCGGAACTCGCCGCCCTGTGCTTCGGCAGCGCGCTGCAGGTTGTGGGCTGCGAGTTGAGGGTCATCGACATAGCCAGCGTCAGGTGAGAACAGCGCTCCGACCATCGTGCCGTGCGCTTCCTTCCAGAAGTCGTCGTCGGTCGATCGAGACGGTGGGCCGTAGAGGTCGAGGTCGAAGGTGGGGAGACGCTGTTCGAGTTCGGTGTGGTCCCAATACTCGTAGGGGACCCCGAGGCGATCCCACAGCGGCATCACTCGGTTGTGGTGGCCCTCTTCGCCCTGGATGAGTAGCACCATGCCGCACTGCACGAGCTTGGCGTAACCGCTCTCGTCGGGAGCACCGAGGTACTCGGCCCAGTTCCGCCAGTAGTGCATACCGTCCCAGGCCGCAGCGACACCCGTCTCGGTCGAGTAGCTGAATCGGACGACGGCACTCGATGCGCTCGTGCTGCCGTAGCCCGCGCCTGGGCCCTTGTCGATATTCAAGGTGCGATGGCCGCGCCGGGCAAGCTCGTAGGCGACCGCTCCGCCAATTACTCCAGCACCAATAACGATCGCGTCGTACTCCGGCTCGCCTGGTCCAGCACCTGTGGGGTCGCTCATGGTCACCGAGTGTTGCAGATCGACAGACGTCGATCGACGGCGCACCGTCATGACAGCCATGCGACTTGTTCAGCCGCTCTAGAAGGTTCTGTCATGATGTGCTTATTCCGCGTACGAGGCCCGGGGTGAGATCGCGGATGAAATCGCGAATGAGGTCGGGGAGATTCATGGGGAGTTTGAGACTGGACGTCGAATCACTGCGCACGTTTCGCGCCGTCGTCGATTGCGGCAGCGTCACCCAGGCCGCATCGCAGCTCAACCTCACGCAATCAGCAGTGAGCTGGAAAATGAAGCGGCTCGAAGAGCGTCTCGGCTCGCCGCTTCTCGTGCGCGACGGACGCGAACTTACGCTGACCGAACTTGGCACCGAGCTTCTCGTCCATGCCGAACAGATTGTCGGCGCACACGATGATGCCGTCGACAGCTTGCAGCAGTCGCAGCTCAAAGGCACCGTGCACCTTGGCATCAACGACGAGTTAGAAGCCGACGAGGTCGCAACCCTGCTCGCTCGATTTCAGCGTCGTCACCCGATGGTCCGGCTGCACGTCCGGATGGGGCTGAGTGGCCCCATCGCGCAGCTTGTGCGCGGCGGCGATCTCGACCTTGCGCTCATCCAAGTCATCGAGCCAGCGCCGAGCGACAAGGTGCTGTGGACCGAGTCGATCGAATGGATTGCCTCGCCCACCTACGTGCGTGATCTCAGCGAGTCGCTCCCGCTCGTCACCTTCGGACCGAACTCGAACTACCGCACGTTGATGCTGGGCGCGCTCCGGGCCGCCAACATCGACCACTACATAGCGTTTGAGTCAGAGAGCTCGGCGGGCGTCCGCAGCGCAGTTGCGACCGGGTTCGGCGTGGCGCTGATTAACGGACGCGGCGTGACTGAGGAATGCCCGATCTGGAAATTTCCCGAGCTGAACAGCCCGATGCCAACCGCCTCGTTCGTGGTCCGCGTCAACAGCCGCAGCCGGACCTCCGCCGTCCGCACCCTCGTCGACGAAATTCACGACACCCTCACCTGACTCCCACACAGTTGCGTATGGGGTCAGGCCCCTTTCGCAACTCTGTCGATGGCGGCGGGGGTGGGATTGTCGCCGGCACCCCAGGTGTCGCCGGGCTGGTCGCCGGTCGGAACCCGCAGCGCACCAAGGCCGTCGTTGGTCATGCAATCAGCAAGCATGTTGTGGAATCGGTGCAGCGGCTCTTCGAAGCGTGGCGCCAACGGGCCCGCGGGAACGCCACCACGCGCGAGGCCGCGCTGACCACGCTGAACGATGTCGATGTCTTCGTTGTTCACATCGACCCAAAACTGGCGCGTCGGTGCAATTGCATCGCCATCTTGCACACCGGTAGGAAGGAGCATCGTGCAGGTTTCGCGGGTCATGCCGGGTGCGAGCGGATCGAGGCGCATCATCCACACATGGTTCGGCAGAACAGACAGGATGACGTTCGGAAAGATCGCAACGAAACGTCCGCTCACCGAGTCAGAAGCATCGAGGCCTGGCGCTTCGGGCAGCGCCAGCCAGTCGTCGCGTTCGTCGCCTGAGACCGGCGTGGTGGTCTGCCCGCAGTACATGCCCCTGCCCTGGTAGCGGTAGTGATCAGCGACCCGCGAGACCTTCGCAAGCTCGGGATGGACCCACGTCAGGTGGTAATACTCCTGGAAGTTTTCGGTGATCAGCTTCCAGTTCGCTTGGATGTCGAGCGACTCCTGATGCACAGTGGACCACGTGTCGAGGTGGTACCCGGCCATCCGATCGGGAAGGTCACCGAGCCAGTCAAGGAGCGGTGGTGTGTCGTCGGCGAGACAGGCAAAGAGCAGCACGCCCCACGTGTCGACGCGGACGGGGAGCAAACCGAAGTCAGACTTGTCGAAGTCGTCGCGCGGCACTTCGTTGAAGAACGGTGTTGCCTTCAGAGCGCCGTCCAGCGAGTATCCCCACCTGTGATACGGGCAGCGGATGGTGCCGGTGATATCGCAGTCGGCTTCAGCCAGTTCGGTGCCGCGGTGCCGACACGAGTTGAGAAAGCCACGGAGGTCGCCTGTTTCATTGCGGGTCAGGAGGACCGACTTGGAGCCGACCTGGCGAACGAGCATCCGCCCAGCAACGGCCTCGTCAGTGATTCCGACGCAAACCCAGGCTTGGCCGAAGACACGCTGCTGTTCTACAAAATAGAACTCATCGCTCGCGTAGGCAGCCGGATCGAGGCCAGTCGCAGTGCGCATTGGGCGGCGCGTCCCCACCCATGCCGCCTCGTCTGTCCAGTGTGTCACGGCGCTGATTCTCCACGGTCACCGATGCTCGGTCAACACCGATCGTGTCATGTGGAATCGAACCGCTGTCATGGACAGAGTTGCGAAAGGGGCCTGACCCCATACGTAACCCCATACGTAACTTTTTGGAATGTCGGGCAAGACCGCAGCGTCGTGAGCAAATGCTGCAGCCGAAGTTCGCTTCGCCGGCGGGGGTGGCCACCACCTCACGATCGGCCCCGGCGATCCGACAATTGCGGAGTGGGCATCCGCCGGCCACGTCATCCTGTGGAACTTCTACGGGTGCAACTACCTGCCAGCCAACTCAGGCGAGATCGACGAGGCACATCCTGCGATCGGCTCGACGTACTTTCTTGCCGGACCCCGCCACGCCGAACAGGCCACACGTTGGACGAACGAGATGATCGCCGTGAACACCGAACACTGCGGCGAAAACCCGCGCATCGCCGTCGACCAATCCGATCGCGCCAGGGACAACCTGTCCGGTCATCACACCTAGAGCACTACCGCCACTACTCCTGTCTCTTCCATGGCTTTGGCCAATGCGACGAGTGCCCGGAGATCTACTTCCCCGAGATCTGGGATGAGTGGGGCTTCGACAGGCAACTCGACGTGGGGATGGTCCCCACCGTTGAGTCATATGTCGGACCACGTTCAGCAGCGGACGCAACCGAGGGGCGGAGGGCGTGAAGTTCGAGAACCAGGTGCTGGTCACGGCCGACGGCCCTGATCTCCTTACGCACTTTGCGCTCGACCTGCAGCTCTGAGTCGGCGCGACATAACCACGGCACGAGTCCGGCCGACGGTCATCCGGTCCGGATACGACAATGACCCCCTGGCCTGAGCCGGGAGGTCACTGTGAGATTCGGACTGGTGACCGTCAGTCGGTCGACTCGGCCGCTTCTTTTTTGGCATCCTCTTCCCGAGGCTCAGGCGCTTCGCCTAAGCCCATTTTGTGAAAGAGATCAGCCTTGCGGTAATCGAAGTCGTCCTGAGTGACGTCACCCGCGGCGAAGGACTCGTTCAGGACACGAAACTCTTCGAGTAGCGCGTCCTCGTCGGGGACATCGTCGTCATCATTTTCATCTTTGGCAGCGCTCTTTCCGTGGCGAACGGCCTGTTTTTCGGCCTTCTTTTCCTTCTTACGGAGTTCGCGCTGACGCTTTTGATATGACTGTGGGCTAGAGGCCAATCAGACCGCCTCCTCAGATTACTTTGACGTCGACAGCCTCGGGGCCCTTGCGGCCCGGGGCGATGTCGAACTCGACGGTGTCGCCGTCAGCCAGCGAACGACGGCCAGTGCCGGCGATGTTGGAGTAGTGAACGAAGACATCGTCGCCATCGTCACGTGAGATGAAGCCGAAGCCCTTCTCGTCGTTGAAAAACTTGACCGTACCGGTAGTTGCCATTGTGGCTCCTTATTAACTTCCGGGCCACTTTGACCCGTGTTCAGTCTCCCACTCTAATGAGTGAGGGGACCGAACACACCGCGCAGCGCCTCCGCAGCGCGTGTGCGTTACGCCACTCCGAGTCGGCGGGGCCGCGCGATTGCGAAGGGGCGATAGCCCGTGAGGGTCAGACGGAGCAGGATCGCGCCCGCCATAACGATGCCTGCAGCGCCACCAGCGATGAGCGCTGCATCAGCGACGGAAAGGCCATAGACGAGCCAGAGCAACGCCTCGGCGAACGACATGTTCCATGTTCCCGCCGAAACGCCATCGAGTGCACGAGTGCGATGCGCGGCCACGACGGCTGGCGCGAGTTGGATGCCGTAGCAGAGGCCGATTGCCAGACCAGCCACTTCCCAGCCGGCTGCAAGCAGGAAAGGAAGCGGCACCATGCCGAGCCCGAATGCTCCGATCGCCATGCCGCCAAGGCTGCGACCGCCGACCGTCTTCACATACAAGACCGCGATCGATGCATAGAGGAGGAACGACACGCTGGAGACGGGCAGCAGCGCCCACAGCGGCGTGGTGATCGCGTATGCCGTCCACCAGCCGTTGATCGCCATGCTGACGCCGATCCACACGGGAGACACACCGTCGACGCTGCGTGTCTTCATCAGCCGCCGAGCCTGAGGGAAGGCCATGCCGGATCCCAAGACACTGGCGGCAATCACTACGAGATTGAGTATGAGGTTCACGGAACACTCCCTTCGAGGGGTCGACATCGATCACGATCGGGTCTGACAGTTTGTAAGCAGTCAAACTCTACTGACTCCTTACATTGGCGAGATGCGCTAGATTGATGATGTGTATGTGACTTCGGGCAACGACACCGAGATCCAGCTGACGATCGATGCAGCCATCGAATTTGCCAACGCGATCAACGACGCCATCGATGACACCGGTGAAATCCTCGAACACGAAGCGGCACGGCGGCTCCTTCACGACCAAGGATTTTCACGTGCCGCAACCGCTCCGATTGCCGCAGTCCGTCGGTTGACGCAGCGCATGCTCGACCTCCTCCCCCGCCTAGCAACACTGCCAACCAGCGACGTTGGTCCAGCTGGAACCTGGGTCAACGCCGAGCTCACCGAGCTCACCGTCGCCCCCTCGCTCAGCGACCACGACGGATCCGACCTCCATGTGCACTGGACACCCCCGTCAGCCACATTCGACGACCAAGTCATGGCCGATGTGCTGATGGCCATCGCCCAAGACCTCTGCGAACACGGAGTGAAGCGCTTCGGCCGATGCGCCGCCGATGACTGCGAACACCTCTTTTACGATTCGTCTCGTAACGGGTCTCGACGGTTTTGCTCCGATCCGCGGTGTGCAAGCCGGACCCATACCGCCGATCATCGAAAGCGCCGGAAGACCCGCTGATCATGTCGGACTACACCAACGAACTTGGCCAGCCGATCGGCCAAGCCCTTCCCGACTGGCAGCCCAGCGCCGTGCCGACGCGCTCACGGATGCATGGTCGGCTCGTCAACCTCGAGCCAATCGACCTCGACCTGCACTGTGCTGATCTTTTCGATGCCTTCGCGCTCGACACCGACGGCCGCAACTGGACCTATCTCCCGCACGGCCCCTTCACCGACATCGACGCCTTCGGCACCTGGATGGCCGCGACCTGCTTCGGAGACGACCCGCTGTTCCACACGATCGTCGACACATCCAGCGGTCGAGCTGTCGGTTTCGCAAGCTTTCAGCGAATCGAACCGAATGTCGGCAGCATTGAGGTCGGTTACATCAATTTCTCGCCGGCCTTGCAGCGCACACCGCTCGCCACCGAAGCAATGTTCTTGATGATGCGCCGGGCATTCGACGAACTCGGCTACCGACGATACGAGTGGAAATGCGACGCGCACAATGCCGCATCACAAGCGGCTGCGCGCCGACTCGGGTTCACCTACGAAGGAACCTTCCGTCAGGCAATCATCTACAAGGGCCGCACCCGCGACACCACGTGGTTCTCGATCACCGACGTCGAATGGCAGGCCAGAAAGATCGAGTTCGAACGCTGGCTCGACCCAACGAACTTCGACACTGACGGCACGCAACGAACCCACCTGGGCCAGAACAAGTGAGCAGGTCAGACAGAGTTGCGAAAGGGGCCTGACCCCATACGCAACTTTGTGAGTCGGAGCACACGGTCGGCGCGTTCAAACGCAACAGCACGGCGCCGATGATCCGGCGGACAACGAGTGGGCCGACCAGCATCAGCCCCGGCGGAATGAGCAGGCTGCACAAAGCGTTGGATCAGCAATGGCAATTCAGCCACTCGACCTCGCCGCCGAAATCGCTCGATTCGGGCGTGACGAACCTGGCGGCATCGGCATCTCTGCCCCCGCCTGAACAGCTTTCACATCTGGTGTCATATGTTCGGGGGGATACTCCGACCATGAACTTGGACTTCTGGATCGACCCTATTTGACCGTTTTGCTGGGTGACGGCCCGTTGGGTCGTCGACGATGTGCAACCAGAGCGTGACCTCCAGGTCACGTGGAAGCCGATCAGCCTGCTGTTCAAAAACGAACCGCCGGAAGACTCCGATTACTTCGGTCCGGCCAATTTCACGCACAAGTTGTTGCGTGTGATGGAGTCGGTAAAGGCCGCTGCCGCCACTCCCGAAGCCGGAAACGACGCTGTGTTCAAGCTGTACTGGGAAGCTGGTTCACGGATCCACCACGACGGCAACCGTGACTTCACGGCAACCGAACTGCTGGCAGCCGTTGATCTCGACACGTCACACGCCGCAGCGTTCGACGACGAGCAATGGGACACCATCATTCGCTCCGAAATGGACGCCGGCCTCGCGCTCGTCGGCCAAGACGTCGGTACACCGATCATTGCGATCGAACGCTCCGACGGCGAGCAGGCCGGCTATTTCGGCCCCGTCATCAACAAAGTGCCACCAAAGGACAAGGGCCTCGCCATGTGGGACGCTCTTGTCGCAATGATGGAAGTCGACAGCTTCTTCGAACTGAAACGCACCCGCTCCGGCAGCATCGACTTCGGCGGCCGCCCCCAATAGTTGCGCATGGGGTCAGGCCCCTTTCGCAACTCTGTAACCAAGCCGTGACGAAGGCGTGAGGTCAGTGCACCCAGTGCGTATCTCCCTCCCGCCTTCGTCGCGTTTTCTGGCGGTTGCGGCGTCCAGTCCGATCGAGACGGAGTGTTCTGCCTAGGTTCGCCTCAACCGATCGACGAGCAGGAGCCAACCATGGCATGGGATTTTGAGACCGAACCAGAATTCGAAGCAAAGCTCGCGTGGATGCGCGAGTTCGTGAAGAAGGAGATCTTCCCGCTCGAAACACTCGCTCCGGAGTTCCGCAGCCCTGAGGGTCGCGAGGCGTTCGCCAAAATCACCGAGCCGCTCAAGCAGCAGGTCAAAGACCAAGGCCTCTGGGCAGCGCACCTCCCGCCCGAACTCGGTGGTGGCGGTTTCGGGCAGGTGAAGCTCGGGCTGATGCACGAGATCCTCGGGCAGTCGCCGCTCGCCCCACGCATCTTTGGCAACAACGCTCCCGACTCGGGTAACGCTGAATTGCTGTCGCTCGGTGGCACTGAGGAGCAGAAGGTTAAGTGGATGCAGCCGCTGCTCGATCAGAAGATCCGGTCGTGTTTCTCGATGACCGAACCAGGTGCTGGCGCCGACCCGACACTGCTCACGACGCAGGCTGTACGCGATGGTGGCGAGTGGATCATCAACGGCCACAAGTGGTTCTCATCGAACGCATCGGTCTCCGACATCTTGATCGTGATGGTCAAAACCAACCTCGACGAAGACGCATCGCCGTACCAGGCGTTCTCGATGATCGTCGTCCCCACCGACACGCCCGGCGTCAACATCTTGCGCGACGTGCCGACGATGGGCGAGCCCGACCACAAGACCGGCGAGCCCGGCGGTCACGCGGAGATTCTTTACGAAGACGTGCGCGTCCCGTTCGAGAACGTCGTCGGTGGCGAAGCCGGCATTGGCCAAGGTTTCGCGCTCGCTCAAAAGCGCCTCGGACCGGGCCGCATCCATCACGCCATGCGCTGGCTCGGTCAGTCCCAGCGAGCTTTCGACCTGCTCTGCGAGCGGGCACTGACCCGCTACACGAAGGGCTCAATCCTCGCCGACAAGCAGATGATTCAAGACTGGATCGCCCAGTCGTACGCCGACCGCGAGGCGGCTCGACTACTCACCTTGCAGGCCGCCTGGAAGATGGACAAACTGCACGAGGCCGGCGGCACGTATAGCGATGCTCGTCTCGAAATCGCGGTCATCAAGTTCTGGGGCGCCAAGGTGCTGCACGACGTGATCGACCGTGCGATCCAGATCCACGGCTCGCTCGGCTACACCACCGACCTCCCGCTCGAGGCGA